>JAWOJI010000212.1:0-6692 GCA_046481735.1 Desulfatiglandales bacterium
TTCGCGTGATCCCCGTAGCGGAGAATCTCCTTGCAGAGCGCGTCACGGCAGCCTTTGCCGCCAGGTCCCTGGCGGACGTCATCTTCCACCCCATCGACTTCACCGTCGGCTGGGCGAAGGCCGGCATTTTGGACCAGCACGCGGCCACCGATCCCAGCCAGATCTACACCCAGCAGGTTTTCGAGCACATCGCGCTCTCGAACAACGTGCAGCTCACCACCAACGAAGGCCGACTCAATCTGAACACACCGGAAATGATCAAAACCCTCGAATTCTACAAGGCCCTTGCCGGATTTTCACCGCCCGGAAACCTCTACTGGCTGCACACTCGGCTGGACTACCTGACACGGAGAGCGGCCATGATTGTTTAATCTCCCTTTATCCTGGACGAGCTCGCAGGTCTCAGAAAGGACCAGCCGGTCGTCCCCGACATGCTACACTGTCACAAATTTTGGTATTGTTTCGAATTTCGTGCTTAGAATTTTTGTTACTTGCCTTTATTTCGGGTTCTGGAGGGTATCGAGAGAGAATTCCCTCTGTGCGTTGAAGGGGATGGACGAGGGCATCCAGATCCCTCCCTCTACCCTGAGATTGCCGGTCAGGCCGAACTTGACCTTTTCCTTGTCGTGCAACCCTATCACCCCTCTGAACAGATATACGACCGAGGAGTAAAGGACCATCGGGACCACGGTGGTTCCATAGGCCGGGATTTCCTGCTCGATCTTGGATACGCCTGTGGCAAGCCTCTTGCCGTTCATGGTCAGGTCGCAGTCGACCCCTCTGAGCGTGAGCGGGATGTCATTCGTGTTGAAAACCCGAAGGTCGACGTGAAAAACATTTTCCAGGCCTTTCATCTCCTGGATCCGCACGTCGGCAAGGCTGACCCGGGGGGCCTCCAGTTTTTTGCCCACCCCTGCACATCCCAGGACGAATATCAAACATGCCGTTGCTGCGATGCGAAGAACCACGGAAACCACTCGCGACATATCATCCTCCCCCCTTCCCTTATCATGCATGAGTAAACCCTGCCGCCTGTCGTGTCAATGAATATTCCGGGCGTTTGCTTTTGACAGGTCCCGGCGTTTCCCATATATTGCTGCAAATGAAACCCGAACCCCCAGTTGACGACACAAAGCCTCCCAGGCCTTTACCCCAGACCCTTCGCAGCCCCGGGCTGATCGAGGAGTGGCAGGAGATCCATCCACTCTCGGAAAGCGTTCTTGTACACCTGCGAGTTTTCCGCTGCAAAAAGAAGGTCCCCGCCCTGTGGGTCGTCCTGCTCGGCGGGACAGGCACAGGGAAATCCACCATTTTCAATGTGCTCTGCGGCAAGCCCGTGAGTGCAACCGGTGTGGAGCGCCCCAAGACGACGGGCCCCATCCTTTTCGCCCATGAAGCACTCGACCTCCGGGAAGCGTTCCCCTTTCCTGAAATGGAAATCACGGCAAAGCCCGCCTCCGAAACCGGCGACACACCCACAAGCGGTTCCAGTGGCCGCCTCCTTGTGGTGGAACACGCCAGGGAGGATTTCTCTCACATCATTCTGGCCGACACGCCGGACCTCGACAGCGTGGATCTGGAGAATCGCACGGTGGCTGAAAACCTCTACCTCCTCAGCGACGCGGTGGTTTTCATCACCAGCCAGGAGAAGTATGCGGATGAGGTGCCTTACCTTTTCCTGCTAAAGGTCCTGAAGGAACGGAAGCTCTGCCATGTCATCCTCAACAAGGCCGGGGAGACGTCAACCGGAGAGGATGTCCTTTCCATCCTTCGAGAAGAGAGCGTCTCTCTCGCGCCCGGTCGCGTCTGGCTTTTTCCCTATGCTCCAAGCCAACCCGCACTTGCCCTTGCCCACGACCCCGCCTTCCGCAGTTTTCAGGAATGTTTCCTGAAGGAGCTGGCTCGCTCGCAGGCGCCGGATATTCGAAAAAACGTGCTTTCAAGGCACAGGGAAGCGGTTCAGGGCAAGCTGAAGCGTCTCGCGGCTCTTGTGGAACAGGAGCATGAGGCAGGCCGGGCATGGTTGAAAACCTTGCGCGGCCTGGATCAAAGAACGTCAGAGGAGTTCGTCAGGGAGCAGAAGAGGAATTTCTCATCCAAAAACCAGGATGCAGTCAAGGGGGAGATCCGGAGACTTTTTTCCAAGTACGACCTTCTGGCCAAACCGCGCCTGCTGATCCGGGAAACCATCCTTTTCCCTCTCAGGGTCATGGGGATCGTGGGAAAAAAGCCCGACCCCAAGTACAAGGAAGAACTCCGCAACGTACGCCGCAAAATAGACCTCGTGCCCATCCGGACCGCTGTGGAGAGATTCAACCGTCTCGTCCTCGAGAAGCTTTCCCCGGCGGACGAGAATGCGCCGCTCTTCAAAAAGATTCGGGACCCAGGGATCAGCCTCACCCCTGAAGAGGTCAAGGACCTGGTCTGGAAGGCTCAGGACCAACTGGACGAGTGGCTGGCCAAAAGATTTGAGAGCCTCGCGGCAAGCCTGCCGAGAACAAAGCGCTGGGGCATTTACAGCACGTCCATCCTCTGGGGAATCCTGATTGTTTCCCTCGAAGTCGTGGTGGGGGGCGGATTCACGATCCTGGATGCGCTTCTGGGCTCGGCTCTCGCGCCTTTCGTCACCAAAGGGACCGTGGAAGTTTTCGCTTTTCACGAGATCCAGAAGGTCACCCGGGAGCTTGCAGCCCGCTACCAGGAAGGACTGCTTTCCGTGATTCACGCTCAAAAGGAACGCTATGAGCAGTGCCTCGAATTTCTGCTTCCCTCCCCGGAAGCGAAAGCGGGCCTTCAGGAGATGCACCGGCAGGTCTCCGTTCTGGACAAGGAGGATTAGTAATCCTGAGCCGCAGGTGTAGGAACGAACTTCTGTTGAGACCCGTAGGGTATGGTTTACGCAAATGGGTTCGGTAAAATTCGAAATCCGAAAATCGAAACTCGAAACAATTCTGAATATCAAATGCTTCAATGACCAAACAATGTTAAGGGCTTCGGGTTCTGTTTCTTTTTCTTGCGTCGTTTGAATTTTGCTCTTTAGGTATTGTTTCGTATTTCGGATTTCGTGCTTAGAATTTTATATCATGTTGCTTCCTGAAGACCCTCTACTGACATCTGCCCCAGCTCAATGGACCGGATTTTCATGCTGGAGAAAAATATGACCTCCACCATCCCAAGGATTCAGGAAGATCTCGATCGGTTCAAGGACCTCATTCAGAAAGAGTTGCTGTTCTCCTTCTCCGAGCAGGAAAAGGAAGCTTTTCTGACTGAGCTGGCAGCCCTCGATCAGAAGCTTTCGGCCGTTCAGGCGAGCTTTCTCACCATCGGCATCCTGGGAGGCACCGGCGTTGGGAAATCAACCCTGATGAACGCCCTTGCAGGTGCGGAGATTTCCTCCACCAGCCACAGAAGGCCTCACACGGACCATGTTCTGATCTACAAGCACGAAGATGCAGGCCCCCTCCCCGCCCTGGAGCTGGAGAGGCTGCCGTGGCAGGTGTTCAGCCACAGGGAGGATGCCGTCAAACAGGTGCTTCTATGCGACCTGCCGGACTTCGACAGTATCCTGGGGGAACACCGGGACAGAGTGCTTCATTTCATGGAGCACCTCGATGTCCTTGTTTGGGTCACTTCCCTTGAAAAATACGGGGACGGCCGATTCTATGAGTTCCTCCAGACCGCCCCAAAGGCAAAACAGAATTTTATCTTCGTCATGAACAAGGCCGACCTCGTTTTCCAGGGGAAGCAGCCGGAGGGCGACTACAACGAACTGAATCGGGCCGTGGCGACCTTTGCGGCCCACATTCGCGACCAAGGCATCGAGGATCCTCTCCTTTTCGTCCTTTCCGCTCAAGAGGCGGTGGACAAAGGCAGCCTCTCGCCCTGGAATCAGTTTGCCGCTCTCAGGCGCCACCTTTTTCTGCAGCGGGACATGAAGGAGGTCATGGCCATCAAAGCGGCAAACCTCGAGGTGGAAGCCCGAAACCTTCTTTCATCTCTCCGGAGGGAAAGGGAGCACGTGGAAAGGTTCCTCACCCTTCTGGATCGGGGGGTGGACGACATTGCCGCGCAAAGGTCTTCCTGGGTTCAGGCAGGAGAAGAAGCCCTCGCTTCCTGGCTGGAAACTCAGGTCAAAACAGGAATCATGCAACATCAGGCCGATCCGTCCCGGCTTGTCGGCCCGGGTTACGGCATCGCCCTGCTGTTCCAAGCATTCCGGGGCCGGGCCGATGGAGCGCCCGGACGTCATCCGGACCTCTCCAGTTTCAAACCTCCGGAAGAGATCATCCTCTCCTACCGCAAGCGCTTCCAATGGGCCGAGGAGTGCCTCAACCACATGATACGCAGAGAAAACCTCGCGCCGCCTTTTCTCGCAAGAATCATGGAAACCATTCAGGGGGAAGCACGGTTCGAGATGTTGGGAGAGCGCTTCCTGCATGCCGTTCTTTCTTTTGCGGCAAGGCCGGCCCCTGCTTTCAGGCTGTTCAAGATCTACCAGAAGCTGGCCTACCTTCTCCTCTTCGCTTTTCTCCTCCTTGCCGTCGGAGGGGAAAGGGCCTGGCTCGATTTCCTGGGCAATCCCGGCCCCGGCAAAGCCGCCCAACTGCTCGTGACCATGGTCCACACCCTTTTCAGCACCAGAGGACTCGCAGCCCTGGCGAGCTATGCCCTTCTGAATCTCTTCCTGGGCTTTCGTTTCTATCGCCGCTACCGGAAACTTCTTCTCAGGACTGCCGGGAAATCTCTGGAGGCCTTGAGAATTACCCTTGGAGGGATTTGGGGGGAAGCTCTGGACGAACTGTTGAGGAACATGCAGAGCTTGAAAAAGGAAATGGCCTCACGCCTCGAGGCGCTCTCTTCGATCAGGAAGGATTAGGGTTCAGGGTTCGGTGTTCAAGGTTCCGGGTTCAAGGTTCAGGGTTCAAGGTTCAGGGTTCAGGAAGGATGAAATCTGCCCCGGCAGATTTCATAGCGGCACATCCTGCTGAGCACATTCACTGCGCTTTCCGGTGTCTGGTAGAACACTGCATCGTAGCGTTTGCCGGGCGCGTGCCGAACCGTGCCTTGGTCGGTCCTGGCCAGTGAAACGCCGAGAATCGGCTTTTCGTAAACTTCCATGAGTTCCACCATTCGTGCGGCATACCTCTCTTCGTACTGCCGGAGCAGGACCTCCACCTGGTCCAGGGACCCGGGGGGCGCATTTCGGTCCACCTCCCGGGTGGACTGCACCAGAAGGCGGAGAAGCTCCAGGCGGCCCACGATGCCGAGGCTGATCACCGCATCCACCCCGTCCCACTTCATGAGCTCTTCCACGGCCACGAGGGGCGCATCCGGGTCGCGGGTACCCACAAGATCCACCGGGTTCCCCCTGCTCCAGAAAGAAGGAAGGTGGCGGCCTATGGTCTGAATGATCCGGTCCGGGAGAGGAGGAAGCAGGAGCCCTTTTTCATTGCACTCGTCGGCTGTGACGACCCCCCACCCTCCCCCGAGGGTCACGATTCCCACCCTGTTGCCCCTTGGGAGGGGAAGCGAGGAAAATCCCGCCGAAAGGTCGAGCAACTCCGAAGGCACGCTCACTTCCAGGAGGCGCGCCTGACGGCAGGCAGCCCTGAAGAGGTTCAGATTCCCCCCCATGGCGCCTGTGTGGGACGCGGAGGCCAGGCTGCCCGCTTCGGTGCGGCCGCCTTTGAGTAGAATCACCGGCTTGACCCTGTTGACCCGCTTTGCAACTTCCAGGAAGCGCCTTCCCCGGCCGACGTTCTCGAGGTAGAGGATGATGACGCGGGTGCGCGGATCCTGCTCGAGGTATTCAAGGTAATCCGGACAGGTGAGCATGGCCTCGTTGCCTGATCCCACGAACAGGGAAACGCCCACCCCTTGTTGCTCGGCCCAGTGGATGAGCTGGTTGCCCAGGTTTCCCGACTGGGAAACAAACGCCACGCTGCCCCTCCGTGGCCTGGTGTGGGTCCCTGCTGCGAAAAGCCCTGAGTGAGTGCAAAGAATTCCCATCGTGTTCGGACCGACAAGAAGCATGCCTCTCCTGCGGCAAACATCCACGATCCTGCTTTCCGCGACTTTCCCTGCCTCGCCTGTTTCGCCGAACCCGGAGGTGATCACAACGGCGGCCTGAACGCCTTTCTCGCCGCACCCTTCCAGAATCTCCGGCACCGTGCCGGCGGGCGTGCAAATCACGGCAAGGCCCACGGGCTCCGGAACATCCTGGATGCGCTTGAAAGCGGCGATGCCGTAGATGTCCTGTTCTTTCGGGTTGACCGGGAATATCCTTCCCGGATAGCGACCGGCCACGATGTTGCTGAAGACCATCTGCCCCCATTTCCCAAAAGAGGCGGAAGCCCCCACCACTGCCACGGATCGGGGGTAGAACACGGATTCCAGGTTCATGAAAGAAGGCATCGCTGATCCGTCCTTATTTAGCTTTTCTTCTGTGCACTATCCGGATTCGTTCTTTTCCTCGAATTTCCGGAGCTGTTGTTCATAGTGCGCCTTGCCGTCTTCGGCGAGGCTGATCGCTTCCTTGATGGTCATCACCGCTTCCGGGAACATGCCGTTCACAAAATAGGCTTCCGCCAAGGTGTCGAGGTACATGGCCGACCTCTCGAGGGCGACCGCATTCCCGGCCAGGACCAAAGCCCGTTTCTTGTCCCGGAGGCTTTGATCCTCGGCCGTGGCCA
>JAWOJI010000241.1:0-3214 GCA_046481735.1 Desulfatiglandales bacterium
CAGGAAAATCATTAGGGGTCATGATCATCACTTCTTTCCCGGCTTTTTTAAGGACAAGCGCAAGGGCCAGTGTTGAGCCAATTGCATCCCCATCTGAATTCACATGGGTAGTTATAAGGATTTTTGATGCTGTGATAATTGAATCCTAAACTGTATTCAAAGGTTTCAACTCCTGTATCTCGGCTGTATCACACCCCTCCCGCAAGCATTTGCGGAACCGTGAACACAGCGCCCGCAAAAAGGGCCGGCAGCCAGATTTCCTTCCCTTTCCTAAAGGAACTCTCCGCCATCTTGGTCATCAGGCACACCATGATCAGGGGGATAAAGATCCCCAAGGCAAGGTGCAGCTTACCCACAAGAGCACCGATGTCATGTAGAAAACGGCTGCAGGTGTTCCAAAGCCTGCCGCCCCTTCCAGGAAAGAACCGAACAGCCAGGCAATGATAAGGGCCTGCATCCTGCGATCCCCAGAGACGGATGCCATGTCTCACGTATTATCAATACCCGATCTCATCGGCTGCCTGTTTGAGAATCCGCGCGCTTTCTCGAAGGGCTGCGTGTTCTTCGTCGGAAAGGGTAGGAGGTAATGCCGCCAGCACCCCTCCTGCTCCGACGACTCTAGGTACCGAAAGCGCCACGTCCTGGATTCCCTCCACCTCGGGAGTCAACGTGGACACGCTAAGAACCGCCCGCTCGTCGCCTCGAATCGCTCTGGCGATCCGCGCGATTCCGGCGCCGATCCCATAGCACGTTGCGCCTTTGCCTTCAATGATACGGTAGGCCGCCTTCCGAACCCCTTCGTCAATGCGAGACTTGACATCCCCGGTAACGGGATGCATGTGCTCTGCGGCAAAATCAAAGAGCGAAACCCCGCCCACACGAGCACTGGACCAGATGAGCACTTCCGAGTCTCCATGTTCGCCCACTACATAGGCATGAATAGACTGAGCAGCCACTCCAAGGTGCTCTCCCAGCAGGGTGCGAAAGCGTGCCGTGTCCAGAATGGTCCCGGACCCGATGATCCGTCCCGGCGAAAGCCCGGAAACTTTGGTGACCACCTGGGTCATGACGTCGACCGGATTGGACACAACCAGCAGGATCGCCTCCGGCGCATGGTCGAGAACCTTGGGAACAACGCTCTCGAAGACCTTGGCATTTCTTTCCAGAAGCTGCAGCCGGTTTTCCCCCTCTTTTTGGTTCACCCCGCATGCCAGGACCACGAGCTTCGCGCCGGCAAGCTCGGGATAATCTCCGGATGCAATGCGAACAGGCCAAGCAAAGGGCGTGGCGTGAAGAATATCCTCTGCCTGGGCCCGTGCCAGTTTTTTGTTCAGATCAACGAGCACCACTTCGGCTGCAGACCCCCGCAGCACAATCGCGTTGGCAGCGGCACTACCGACAAACCCGCTTCCCACAATGCCGACTTTCATGAGTGAACCTCAGTTTCCTGTTTATTTCCGATTCGTTTTCTCGTAGTCACCCGTCCTGGCGTCATCACAGGGCTCCTCCTCGCGGTATCCCCTTTCATGTTCCGGATCGGCGGCAAACCTGCAATAATCCAGGTCTCCCGTCTGGACTTGAGGTTCCGCCTTGTCCCGCTTTTTCTTTTCCTCCGGCTCCTCCGGGCCGTGGGATCCCTCGGCAAACTCCGGCCTCGTCACTTGTTCTTCCTTTTCCTGCACGTTGCGGTGCTGCGTTTCTTTGTCTTTCATTTCCATTTCCCTCCTTCCAATGCGCGCCTTTGGCTGCAACCGAATTTCTTCGGGTTTTCTATTTCCCCCACCGTTGTAAGTCGAAGAAATACACGGCAACCCTTATGAGTCGGTGCGATGGGGACCATCTCGATTCGATTTCGAAACGGTTCATATCCTCGCAGTTGTTGAACATTCTTTCAATACGGGATATGCTGTATTTCTTTGCAGGCTCGACCGTATCCGCAGATACTCCCTTGTCTTTGGTTAAATACAGCTTTCACCCCATTTACTTTCTCCTCCGGCCCTCCTATTTTTGGAATCACAGCCTTTGGGATGTTTTCGCAGCCGGCTGACAAGTCTCATATTTCAAAGAGCATATCGGAAAGGAGGAAATGATGGCTCAAAAAGGGGAAGTGTACAAATGCGACATTTGAAGGAGCGTGTTTTCCGTTGTCATAGGGTGCGACGGCGACCTGGTCTGCTGTGGAGAGAACGTGCAGCAGCTCACCCAGGAAGAAGTCAGCAAACTGTAAATCACCGGTCTGCTGAAGGCTTTTCGGCCTCAGCAGCCCCTTTCTCTGAAAGGAGATGAGTGGATGAAGAAACCGCAGAGGCCGGACAAAGAGACTTCCCTATTTTTCCGTTTTGCTCTTCTTGCCCTTGCGCTGTTCATCATTGCATTCATTCTGAAGGTCATCTTTTATTGATTCTTTTCGCATTCCCTCCGAACCGTTCCAAAGCCCTCGAACTTGACGGCGACGATCACGGTTGAAATGAAGTGAACCTACGACACAATGCCCTCTACTCCTTGTGTCCGCCGTTGGGTCCCACAGGTATTACCCCCTTTACAAAGGCGTATTCGATGACGTTCCTTCCGCCCCAACTTGCCCTCAGAGTCTTGCCACACCATCTTGTCCTCCGACTTGTCCGCGCGAAGCTTCAGCGAAGTCGAAAGCCTTGGCGAAGAAGAATACTCCCCCCCTCCAACACGAATACAGGATTCCCTCCATTTTCTTTCCCGCGGCAATCGTTTAGCAAAGAGGGAATGCCACCTGCCCGCCCTTTTTTTGGGAGAGGAATTTGAAGTTGCTCGGACGCCTTGCCGGGAGAGATTTAGAAGATGTTCTGCACAGATATCTCGAATACCTCGGTTACCGGGTGCAGAGGGTGATGAACTTCACGGATGTGGAGGACAAGGCGATTTCCAAAGCGAGAAAAACAGGGCATCACCCTGCACAAACTCACAACCCCGGTGGAAGAAAGGTTCCTGAAGGAGATCCGTATGCTGGGCATCAAGATCCCGGAGATTGCCCGCTCTTTCACAAGCGTCGGGCAGGCGGTCGATCTTATCCTCTCCCGACTTCTGTCTGTGAAGCCAAACGGGTGCCTGGGATTCGCCACGTCATCTTTTCTTAGGGAAAAACTGGAAAGGATCAACGGAGTGTTCCAAATCTTACCTTAAATTCGAAAGGAGAACCACAATGAGAGCAAGAGTCGACAAAGATGCCTGTATCGGTTCG
>JAWOJI010000260.1:0-3467 GCA_046481735.1 Desulfatiglandales bacterium
TGGAGCGGATTTCCACCAGGGACCTGAGGGCCTCCCTGCTCGTGCTGAATCGATTTCTGGGGGAGGAAGACAAGCGGGACGGGCCCCTAAGAGTGATCGGGATGCTGAACCGGCAGATGCGGCTGCTCTGGCAGACGAAGTTCATCGCGGAAAAAGGGGGTGAAACCGGGGATGTGATGAAAAAGCTGGGCCTTCCCCGTTTTAGCGCCGTAGAGTTGATGAAGCACATGAAGCGGTGGAAGGCCGATGAACTCGAAAAGGCTCTCGAACTTCTGTATGAGGCGGACGGGCGAATCAAGTCCGGCTTGCGTCCCAAACCTGTGCTTGAAAATTTGGTCCTCTCCCTTTGCGGCCGGAAAAGTCAGCAAGCGGCAGACGGCAGGCGGGATGCACTCCCCACGTTCCATTCCTGACGCCTTGCCCTGTCGGGCCCTTACTGAACAGCGGCGCGATTGACCGCACGGGCAAGGCGCGAGATCTTTCGGGAAGCCTTGTTCCGGTGTATTACGCCCTTTGATGCGGTCTTTTGAAGAGTGGAAACGGTTTTACTGAAGGTTTCTTTTGTCTTTTCCGGATTGCCATCGCTCAGGGCGCTTTGGAGTTCTTTCACAGCGTGCTTGGCCTTTGATTTGCGGGCCATGTTTCTCAGCCTTGCTACCTGGCTTTGTCGGGCTCTCTTAAGAGCGGATTTATGGTTTGCCAAGATCTTCTCTCCTGTTCATAAAGTTCAGATATAAGGAAAACAATATTACTAGCTGCCTTCTTATTCTTTGTCAAGGAAAATAGCACGTTGGAACCGGTCAAACGAGAGGTGTCGGAAGCAGAAAACGTCAGCCGGGCGGCGGGAACTGTGGGGTTCTACACCTTCCTGAGCCGCATTCTCGGTCTGGTTCGAGACGTCGTGGTGGCCAGGTTTTTCGGGGCCGGCATGGCGGCGGACGCCTTTTTTGTCGCTTTCCGCATCCCCAACCTTTTGCGGCGCCTCTTTGCCGAAGGCTCTCTCACGATCGCCTTTATCCCCGTCTTCACCGAGTATCTGACGCGGAAATCCAGGCATGAGGCTTTTCAAATGGCCAGGGCCGCCCTGACCCTCCTTTCCCTGGTTCTGATCCTGGTTGCCTTGTCCGGGGTTCTTTTGTCTCCATGGATCGTCAGGGCTCAGGCTTTCGGATTCGGCGGCTCGGGCGCAAAATACGAACTGACCGTGCTTCTCACCCGAATCACCTTCCCCTACATCTTCCTGGTGAGCCTGGTTGCTTTTTTCATGGGTGTTCTCAATTCCCTCAAGCATTTCGCAGCCCCTGCCGCCGCACCGATTTTCCTTAATGTGGGGATTATCGGGGCAACCTTGTGGCTTTCCCCTTACTTCGATCAGCCGATCATCAGCGTGGCGATAGGGGTGATCATCGGCGGAGTGCTTCAGGTGGCCCTGCAAATCCCCTGGCTTGTGGAGAAAGGTGTCTCTTTGATGCCCTGCTGGATGCCGGAACACCCTGCGGTGAGGCGCGTGGGACTCCTCATGTTGCCTGCCGTGTTTGGATCGGCGATCTATCAGTTGAATCAATTCATCGGGACCCTTCTTGCCTCTTTCCTGCAGGAGGGCAGCATTTCCTGGCTCTACTATGCGGACCGCATCGTGGAGTTTCCCCTGGGCGTTTTCGCCATTGCCGTCAGCACCGCCGCGCTGCCTTCCCTCAGCAAACAGGCGGCAGCCGGACGTCTATCCGAATTCAAGGACACTTTGGCCCACAGTCTCAAGCTTGTCTTCTTCATCACCTTTCCGGCCATGGCAGGGATGATTATTCTGCGTGAGCCCATTGTCAGGATTATTTTTCAGCGGGGCGCTTTCGACGCGCTATCGACGGACATGACCTCCGTGGCCCGGCTCTTTTACAGTGTGGGGGTCTGGGGTTTCAGCGCCAGCCCGGTCATGGTCTCAGCCTTCTATGCGCTCCAGGACACGAAGACGCCCGTTAAGGTGGCGGCCGTTGCCATGGCAGCGAACGGAACACTCAGCCTTCTTCTCATGGGGCCTTTGACACACGGGGGTCTCGCCCTCGCCCTGTCCCTTGCTTCGACGCTCCAGTTTTTCCTGCTCGTTTTCCTGCTCAAGAAGAAACAAGGCATTTTCGATTTGGCGCCGCTGCTTCGAACCGTCCTGAGGAGCGTTGCCGCTTCTTTGATCATGGGTCTTATTGTGTTCTTTCTCAACAGCCACTGGATGGCGCAGGCCGGAACGGGCTCCTTCCTGATTGCAGCCGCGAAGCTTTGCGTGACCGTCCTGGCGGGGGGTACAGCTTACTTTGTGGCGGCTGCCTTCTTGCGCTGCCCTGAACTCTCCTCCATAGGGGTTTTGTTCCGGCCTGTTATGCAAAAGCTCAAGGCAAAGCGGGACTTGGATGCTTAGTATGGCCAAGGTTGAGCGGTTCAGCGTTCCGGGTTGAACCACACAAAAACCATCTTCCGCTTCGCACCCAACGCGTGAAGCGGGTATCTCGCGGTGTGATCGATATTCGATACAGATTGAAACAGTCAGAACCTTTGAACCCTGAACCCGGAACGGATCAGTCCAAGTATTTATCCCTTGAAAAAGCGTTTCCTCTTTGATAGCGTGCGGTCCATGTCGGCCTCTTGTCGCCGGCTTGGCTGGGCCGGGACGGGCTCGACACTCGAAGGCGTCTCCCGAGAACCGGACCATCCGCGGCACCCCCATGGATAAGCACGGATCCGCCCCAATTTTCGCCTCCGTTGATCTGGGCAGCCACACTGCGCGGATGCTGATCGCCCGGTGGATCGAGGAGAGGTCCCTTCTCAAGCCTCTTCTGAGAAGAAGATTTTATATCCGGCTGGCCCAAGACTTCGAGGCGGAGGAGGCGCTTACCCTCAAGGGGCCTGCCGTGGAGCGGGCAATCCGTTGCCTGAAGGAGTTCAAGCGGATCAGTGAGGCCTTTGACCTTTCCTATTTCCAGGTGGTGGCCACCGGAGTCGTGAGAGAGGCCGTCAACAGGGAGGATGTGATTCGCATGTTCCGGCAGGCGGCGAACCTGCCGGTGCGGCTCCTGTCAGGCGAGGAAGAGGCAAGGCTGACGGGCCTTGGGGTCAGCCACTCGGTGGACGTGGGGAACCGTCCCTTTATCACGTTTGATCTTGGCGGGGGAAGCACGGAGTTCCTTCTGGCAGGGAGGCAAAGACCCAGGGCCCTATCGGTCCCTCTGGGAGCGGCCCTTCTGACCGAAAGATACCTGGTTTCCGACCCGCCTCTGGAAGAAGAGCTGCATCGTGCAAAGGCCAGGGTGATCGAGCTCCTGGAGCAGTGCGTGGTGGGCGACTTGCGATGCAACCCTTCTCTTCTCATCGGGACCGGAGGGACCGTCACCACGCTGGGGGCTATGCTCCATGGCATAAAGGCCGACGAAATCAACCCGGCATGCATGAACGGCCTCATCCTGGGTAGAACCCGGGTCGAA
>JAWOJI010000269.1:0-8724 GCA_046481735.1 Desulfatiglandales bacterium
AATCGATACGGACGGGATCTACTTTGTACCTCCTCCGAAAGTGAGCACGGAGAAGGAAGCAGCGGATTTGGTGGAGCGCCTTTCACGAAGCCTGCCGGAAGGAATCGAGGTGGGGATGGACGGTCATTATCCTGCCATGTTTTCGTACAAGATGAAAAACTACGCGCTCCTCGATGATAAAGGCAGAATGCTCATCAAGGGCAGTGCTCTGAAATCCAGGGGCATGGAAAAGTTTTTGAGGGACTTCCTTTCCCGCATGCTTCACCTGCTTTTGGATGGCAGGGGGGAAAAGGTCCGGAATCTCCTGGAAGACTATTTGTCCAAGATCGAGAAGCATGAGATGGACATTTCCCTTCTTGCAAAGACGGAGACCATCGCAGAAAACCTTGAGAGCTACAAGCAGAAGATCCAGGCAGGAAAGAGGAATCCCGCTGCGCTCTATGAGCTTGCGCTGGCTTCAGGCAGGCCCTACAGGGCGGGGGACCAGCTCTCCTACTACGTCACCGGGTCCAAGAAAGGTGTTCGGGTCTACGAGAACTGCAAGCTTGTTTCGGGCCATGATCCTTCCAGCCCGGACGAAAATGTGCCATACTACCAGGATAAATTGATTTCCCTTTTCGAGAAATTCCGCGAGTTCCTGCCGGGAGAGAAAACAGGGCAAAAGCGGGAGAAGAAGGGGAAGCAGGAGCAGAAAAAGCTGATATCCTGAAGATGGAGGTCTTATGAAGCGGTTCATCCTGGTATTTTTGACGGGCCTGAGTCTTGCTTTGTCTTCCTGCTCCGGGAAAAAAGCGCAAGAGGCTTATGAAACGGCCCAGTTCGAGGAGCTTCAAAAGAACGTTGTCCATGCGAGGAAGTTATATGAGGAGATCCTCGCGAAGTACCCCGACAGCGAATACGCAGCAAAGGCAGCCGAGAGGTTGAAGGCGCTGGAAGGGAAATAAAGAATAGGAATGGGTTCAAGGCGCAAGGCGCACGGCACAAGGATTCAGTTACTCGGCAGAGTTGTACAAATCGGGGCCTTGCGCTTCTGGTGTCACGATGGTAAGCAAAACAAATTCGATTTAAGGAGGTGCTTATGAAGATTCCCCAATACGTGACCGTGGAAGAGGTGCGGAAAGTCTGTAAAGAGCTGAAAATCAGTGACTGGACCAAAAAGAAAGAAGCCAAGGTATCCCTCAGCGAGGCCAAGAAGATTCTTGCCCTGGTCAATGTGGAAAAGATGAAAATCGAGCCCAAGGGATTCTGCACAGGGCTTGAAGTGGAACTCGAGCACGGAATGACTTTTCAGGATGCCAATGTGACCAACAACCACCCGGTTCTCACGGGCCTCATTGTGCTGGCCCACTTCAAAGAAAGCCTGGATTACTACCGGCTTCTCGATGTTGCGGAACTGGAAGGGGACCTGGTAAAAGCGGTTGCCGCAGGCAACGCGGCAAAAATCAAGAAGTATTACAAGAGGTTGGCAAGGGCCAGGATAGAACTGGCCCAGGCGGAACTCAATCGACTAGGTTGAGCGTAAAGGGGAAGGAACGATAAAGGGCAATCAAGCGGGGGAGGGGCAAGCATGAAAGGGGCGGACGGAGCTAGAAGCTTATCTGCCACCTGGCGCCGCAGTAAAAGGCTTCTTCCCTTATCTTTTCCCCGTCGCCTTTTGTGAAATCGATATACCCTACCTGAGGGGTTACGGACATTCGCCACCCAAGGCTTATTTGAGCCTGGAGGTACAAGGCCCTGAGCCCCTCTCTCACATTTTCGTATTCCTGAGCAGCTTGTCCCCAGCCGGCCTGGACACTCAGCGAGTCACTAAACCGGTACCCTCCGCCGAGCTGGTAGCCGAAGAGTTCTCTTTGGGCGCGCTGTTCGTTCTTGGGATGTGTCAGAACGAGTCCCAAGGCCTCCATGTTTTGCCCGAAGAAAGCGCCGCCTCTAAGATAAAATGAATCAAGGGGGATTGTGAGATTCACGTAGGCCATAGAGGCTTTTATATCCAGCGGAGCTTCAGATGGGGCCAGAGATTTCACTCCCGGCAGATAGCCGCCGCTCAATTCGAAATTGAAATCCCCAAGGCTCATATCGTACCTGGCTTTCGAGCCTTGAAGGGCTGTATCCGTTCCCTCCAGGGCAGACGCAAAATAGTCCCTTGAAGAAGCTGGATGCAGTGCCTTGGGGTTTGTGGAAACAGGAGCATCCCGTTCCACAATCACATAGAACGGGTAGGGATGAGAGGAGGGGAGAGCTTCGCCGGGACCGGCAGCCCAAGTCTGCGCGAAGGACGCAGCAATCAAGAAACACGATGCGATAAGAACTTTCCCTTTACCCAAAGTTCTTTCCTCCCGGCTTAAAGAGCCATGCAAAACGCGTGCCGCTCCCGATTCCCCGGCGAGACAAAAAAAGATTCCTTGTAGTTTCTGACACATAAACTGCGACGCAACCTTTTCCTCTCCCCATACGGCGTACACTGTCGAACGCAGAGGACTCCATTTTGTGTAAATCTACCGTCGGTTGTTAATCCCTGCACGTGGTTTCTCTCCCGCTTCGTTCGTGTTCTTGGCCGAAGACACTTTTCATCAGGCCATAGGCAAAAACAATGGGGTCATTCCTGTATTAGCCCATGCACCTTCACCCCATTTCTCGCTCTTCATCACGCGGCTCTCATCGTCCTTTCCGTCTTTCGGCATCCAGCCGCGGCTAAGGACCGGCTTCAACCGCAGTCCCCTTGCCCGTTAGAATTCATTCCCTGTGTGCCGATTGGGGAAGCCGGCATCAAGACTCGATCTGCAGAAAGGAAGAGGTTGACAGAGACGGCGCTTTGTATTTTAAGAATCAGAAGCATCTCGCAGCAGGAGGAGAAAAGGAGCAAATGGAGATGGATTTCAATGAAATTCTTGCATCTGTAGGGGCCTGGGTTGTGGGCACAGGCCTGAAGATTTTCCTGGTTTTGGTTGTCAGCCTCATCGTGATCAAGGCGGTTGGGATTTTTTCAGAGCGTTTGACGGCCTTCCTGATGAAGCGGCAGACCGACGAGGAGTACAAGAAAAGGGCAGACACCCTGGCATCGGTAATTCGCCATCTTCTCAATGTGGTGATCCTCATCGTGACGGTCATGACGATTCTGGCCCAGCTCGGGGTTGAGATCGGTCCCATCCTTGCAGCGGCGGGTATTGTCGGGCTTGCTGTAGGCTTCGGGGCGCAGAGTCTTGTGAAGGATGTGATCAACGGGTTTTTCATTCTCCTGGAGGACCAGGTTCGGGTGGGGGACGTGGTGCAGATCAACGGAAGAGGGGGGCTGGTGGAGAAGGTGAACCTGAAAATGACCATCCTCCGGGATCTCTCAGGCAACGTGCATTTCATCCCCAATGGAACCATCGATGTGGTGACCAATATGACCAAGGGCTATTCGCGCTACGTTTTCGACATCGGAGTAGCCTATAGGGAGGACGTGGACGAAGTGATCGAAGCCATTAAAGAAGTCGATGAAGACCTGAGAAATGATCCGGAGTTCGCCCAGGACATTCTCGAACCCATCGAGATTCTTGGGCTGGACAGATTTGCAGACTCCGCGATCATTGTGCGGGCCCGCACCACGACCAAGCCCATAAAACAGTGGCGCGTGGGCAGGGAATTCAACAAGAGGCTCAAGAAGCTTTTTGATCAGAGAGACATTGAGATACCTTTCCCCCATGTCACGGTTTACATGGGGCAGGACAAAGCCGGCGAATCCGCCCCGCTTCGGATCCGGACGGAAGAAAAATCCCGAATGCCCTTTTCGGAGTAGGCTGAGGATCGTTGAAAAAGGGTAAACAAGTTTTTGCGAGGTTGACGTCGAGCCTCGGACTCTTCACTTCTGTGCACTTTTCTCCCCGATGTATTTTTTCTTGCACCTCTCAAGAGGAATATCAGCGGCCCGATATTCCGTTCCCTTGAAGTTTCCAAAGGAATTCCTGGCCGGTCAGATAGGAGCCTGACCGAGAGAAAGGGAGACGAAAAAAGTTCCATTGACAGTCCAAACCCTTATCTGTTAGGAGAGAGAGGTCTTTCCAAGGGCTTCGAAGGGATTGCCCCGGGGAAGCAAATGGTTGGCTATCTCACGGGCAGGAGGGATTGGCGATGGAAGGGGAAGAAAGAAGAATCTCGGAGCTTGAATTCATTCTCAGGGCCGTCAGGAAGCTCAGAAAGCCTCCCTACAAGGGGATCCACTCCGTTTACAGCGGCTTCAACCGGGCCTTCAGAGACTACTTTCAAAAGGATCCCATCGATACAACCACAAGACTTGCCGAAGAAGGCAAAATTGTCACCCGACCCGTGAAGGGGGGTGTCATGATCTATCTGCCTGATGAAGCGCCCGCACCGCGAGGATCTGAAGATGTGCTGAGCAAGATCCTGGATGAAAGCGGATCGTGATTTCGTGATTTGACAGGGGCCTCTGAAACACGTACATTCTTTACGAAGGAGGCCGGGGTTGTACCTGAAGCGCGAAAATCACGGCAGCAGTCCATCCTACTTTCTCTGCGAAAGCTATCGAAGCGGCGGTTGCTGGAAATATCGGGTTCTCGTCGCGCTGGGAAGCAACCCCGAGGAATACATCGAATATCCCGGCGGCAACAGCTTCTATGTCCGCGAATCGCTGGAGGAGGAGCTTCGGCGCGTGAATCCCCACTACTCGTCGCGGGAACTGGAGGCTCTTCTTCTCCCTTTTGTCGATCCCTCCATCCGTTCCATCATCGAGCGATTCCAAAGGCCCGGGACACGTAAAACCCCATGGAACTCCACTTCTTCCCGCGAGATGCTTGAGCGTCAGCGCGAACTCCACTCCTTTGACAAAAGAAGGCTCCACTATCTTCGATTCGGGCGCGTCCACATCGGCAACCTCGAAGCAAGGCCGTGGAAGTTTCTCAACGTGCTTTTTGACAAAAGCAGGGATGAGATCGAGAGCTTGCTGGGAGAAATGGAACGGGATCTTTCTCCTCAGGAGAATCGCCGCTACCTTTACACCGCCTTCGGCTTGGAGCGTCACTTCAGAGACCTGCTGACACGATATCAACCCGAAGCTCTCGATCCTTTCAGGGTGGAGTTATGTTTTCTGGAGGATCTTTGCCGTTTGAATCGGGATGAACCATTCTTCAGGGGCGTCGACGACCATGATTTGACCTTGCTTCACCCCTGCCTTAGAAAATACGTGATCCTCTATTTTGACAGCACTTTTGACCCACAGATGGTATGGGATGAAGATGTGGCGGATTTTGTGAGAATGCGCCAATTCTCACAAGGGTCGGGGGCTTTTTCCGGCCCTGTGTCGGGACAGGAAAAGGAAGCGTGCAGAAGTCTCGGCATTGCCGTGAACGATTTTCAGAAGATGAATCGGCAGGAACTGATTCGAGCTTACAGGAAACTCGCCATGAAGTTCCATCCTGACGTGGGTGGTGACAAAGAGGCTTTTGTCGAGGTCAAGGCCGCTTATGAATGCCTGCTGAAGCGGAAGGGATGAAGGGAGGGTGAATGCAATCGGAAGGAGGATATGACGTTGCCGTGAAAGAAGACATCAAGAAGGCCCTGGAGGAAGCACTCGGCAAGATTCCGCAGGGGCATGCAAGCGACGTGGTAGTGAAAGAAACGATTCGTTGTGTCCTTTTCGGGCTCTTGAAGGAGCAGGGATTGCTCCCAATCCCCGCCTTCAGAAACCCGCGCTATCCCGAAGGCCCGGTGGATATCATCGGCATGAAGGACGCCCACACCATTGAGGTGGCCTTTCGAAGCAACTCCACGATCGAACTGGCCGACGTAAAAAGCCTGGAGAGGGTTCCCAGCGAGAAGAAGTTTGTAGTCACGTTTTCCCCGAACCTGAAGAAAGTTGAAATGAGCACCTTTTTCCTGAAGCCGGGTATCGAACACATTCACGTGCGGTCCCCCATCACGCCGATAGGGTAGAGAAAATGATGCGAAAAACAGGAACCTTCACTTTAGGGCGGTTTGCGGCTCTCCTGCTCGCGGGTATGGTTGTCGCACCGGGTTGCGCGGTGCGGGCGCCCGTTGTGCATGCGCCCGGGCCGGAGAAACCCGGATCCAAGCTTGCCATGCTGGGATACTCCATTCAGGCCGGCGCTTTTGCCAATGTGGACAACGCCGTTCGACTGGCCGCCTCCCTGGAGGTCCAGGGATTGAATGCCCATTATTTCCTTCATGAAGAAGGGCTGTACAGGGTGCGATTCGGAGATTTTCAAACCGGGGAAGAGGCTTTGGAAAGAGCGGAAAACCTTGTTGCATCCGGGGTCATCGAAACCTATTACATCGTTCGCCCTGAAGACTACACTGCGGCAAGGGCGGTGATTCAAGGCGATGCGATCCTTCGCGACGGCATCGTGCAAACAGCGAAGCGCTTCGTCGGATTGCCCTACCGCTGGGGAGGAACTTCAGCGGAGAAAGGTTTTGACTGCAGCGGCCTCACCACGGCTGTCTATCAATTGAACGGCCTCGATCTTCCCCGCACCTCGGCAGAACAGTTCCGGGTTGGTACGATTTTAATAGGAGACGGCCTGAACAAGGGGGACCTAGTATTCTTCGCGATTTCCGGGGGTCGGAGGGTCTCTCACGTAGGCATCTACACGGGCGACGGCCGATTCGTTCATGCGCCCGGCAGGGGAAAGGCTGTGCGAGAAGACCTCCTCTCAGATGCCTACTACAAGGCCCGATACCGGGGCGGCAGGACCTATTTGTAGAACCGCACTTTTGCTCTCACCTCGAGCTTTGCATGGTCTCGTCTAGTCTTTCGACAAGCCTCTCAGAATATGGATATTGGTCAGAGCTTTCCCCGCACCCACGGCAACGGCCGACAAAGGCTCCTCTGAGATGTGAATGGGAAGCTTGGTCTCCGTTCTCAGGAGGGCATCCAGGTTTCGAAGCAATGCGCCCCCTCCGGTGAGCACGATGCCGCTGTCCACGAGATCCGCTGCGAGTTCCGGAGGCATTTGTTCCAAAGCGCTTCGGACCACCTCAACAATCGTGTTGATCTGCTCGGAAATCGCTTCCCTCACTTCATCCGAGTCGATCGTCAGAATTTTCGGGATACCGGAGACGAGGTCTCTTCCTTTGACTTCGACCGTGTCGATCTGTCCCCCGGGGAAGGCGTTTCCTATTGTCGTCTTGATGATCTCGGCCGTGCCGCTGCCGATCAAGAGATGGTATTTCCTCTTGATGTAGTCCATGATGGATTCATCCATCCGATCCCCGGCGACCCTGACGGACTTGCTGTAAACGATGCCGCCGAGAGAGATGACGGCCACCTCGGTGGTACCGCCGCCAATGTCGAGGACCATGTTTCCCCTTGGTTCCGTCACGGGCATGCCGGCGCCGATCGCTGCGGCCATGGGTTCCTCGATGAAAAAAACCTCACGGGCGCCTGCGGATTCGGCCGACTCACGAACCGCTCTTTTTTCCACCTGGGTGATGCCGCTCGGAACGCCGATAATCATCCGAGGTCTCACAAGCCTGCTTCGGGCATGGACTTTTCGGATAAAATACCGAAGCATGGCTTCGGTGATCTCAAAATCCGCGATCACCCCCTCCTTCATGGGCCGAATGGCCACGATGTTGCCCGGTGTGCGGCCCAGCATCATCTTGGCTTCTTTGCCGACAGCCAACACTTTTCTGCCCCCTCTTTCATCCGCTTTGACGGCAACAACCGAGGGTTCATTCATGACGATGCCCTTGTCCTTGACATAGACCAGGGTGTTCGCCGTTCCTAAATCAATGGCCAGATCGTGAGAAAAAATGCCGGAAATCGAACCTAGTACCATGAATTCTCAATACCTTTCTTGGGGTCGGTGCCTTGTCCGGGGAAAGCTCTTGCCTCCGGCTGCAAAAAAAGAAAGACGGATTTGCACAAATTGAATATACTTATCATACCATTTTAGAGAACGAAAAATAAAGAGAATACTCCCACAGGGAGGAAAAAGCCTTTTGGTCAGAAAAAAACGGGAGAACACAATAACCCTCTTCCTGATTGCCCTTGTCCTGGTTTCGTTCCTTTCATGCAGCACAGGAGACGATGCTGACGCTATTCGCAAACTCATTGACAAGGGAGTCGCTCTGGCGGAGAAACACGATATAAGCGAACTTATGAAACTGGCCGGCGAGGACTTCATTGCCCTCCCTGGAAATCTCGACCGTCGCTCCACGAGCGCATTTCTATGGCGGGCTTTCAATTACTACGGAGCTATCAAGATTATTCATCCCCGGCCGAGCGTGGAGGTGGCAGAGGATGGTAAAAAGGCGTCGGCAGGCTTGCCTTTTCTGATCGTCAGGGAGGACATGTCTTTTCCAAAACTGAAAGATCTCGCAGGGGATCCAAAGCGGTGGCTTGAGGAAGTGGGTGAGAACGCCGACCTTTACCGTCTCGACCTGGAGTTGAGAAAGGAGAAGGGGCGGTGGATGGTGGGAAAGGCGATCCTGAAGAGATTCACCGGACTGTCTTTCAAAGAGTAGTGTGACATGATCCTGATCACGGTTTCCTCAAGCTAACGTGATCGGTTACATGGAATCTGCTGCAACCGGTTCCATGGGGGGAGGAATAGAAATGCATCCTTATGCCAGGATTTACGATTTTGCCGCATCGGCCGGCGCTCTGGAGGGGTATGTTTATCACCGGGAAGAGGTCGATTTGAAGGCGCTGCCGGTTTGGATCGGCAACCTGCACCAGGCTTATCGTTTGATTGCGGAGCCTGCGCT
>JAWOJI010000293.1:0-3704 GCA_046481735.1 Desulfatiglandales bacterium
ATCGTGCCACAAGGGACTGGTGAACGGGCCCTGCGGGGGAACGAACAACGGAAAGTGCGAGATCGACATCATGAGGGACTGCGTTTGGACGCTGATCTACAATCGGCTGAAGGATCTGGGTCGGCTGGACGCCATGAGGAAATACCAGAAACCCAGGAATCACAGGGCTGAGCCTATGCCCGGGAAGTGGCGCATGACAGGAACCTAGCAGGATCTATCTTAATGCAAAGAGGATGTTATGGTTTCATCTTTCAAAGAGGCATTGAATTCAGGCAAGTTCGTGATCACCTCCGAGGTGGGCCCGCCGAAAGGGACGAATCTCGACAAAATGAGACACCACATCGAGCTCCTGATGGACAAAGTCGACGGCCTGAACATGACCGATCACCAGAGCTCGGTCATGCGGTACCCATCTCTCGGCGGGGCCCTCGTGGTGAAGGAAATGGGGGGGGAGCCGATTCTCCAGATGACCTGCCGGGACCGGAACCGGCTGGCCCTGCAGGCCGATCTCCTCTTTGCATGCAGCCGGGGAATCAACAATGTGCTCTGTCTCACCGGCGACTCGGTCATACTCGGGGATCACAAGGAGGGCCGGGAGGTTTTTGATTTGGACTCGAGCCAGCTCCTGGCCACCATCCGGGTGATGGAAAAAGGGAAAGACCTGGGCGGCAACGCCCTGGAGGGCTCCGTCTCTTTCTGCGCAGGAGCCATCGTCACACCCGAGGCCAATCCCATTGAGCCCCAGCTCATCAAATTCGAGAAAAAGATCGAAGCCGGTGCGGAATTCATCCAGACCCAGGCCGTCTATGACCTGGACAATTTCAAATCCTTCATGGACTATGCGAAGCAGTTCCCGGTCAAGATTCTGGCCGGCATCATCCTCCTCACCTCCGCGGCCATGGCCCGGTTCATGAACAAGAATGTGGCAGGAGTGAACGTGCCGCAGGATTTGATTGATGAGATGGCCTCCGCGTCAAAGGGCAGGGCGTTGGAAAAGGGGATCGAGATTGCCGGGCGCATGATCAGGAGGATACGGGAAGAGAAGATGTGTGACGGGGTCCACATCATGGCCATTGGGAAGGAAGAGGCGGTTCCCGACATCATGTCCGCAGCAGGTCTCCTCTGAGCCCTTCTCCCGCCTTTTTCTCCACATTTTTTTCTGCCGACCCTTGACTTATGTCAAGGCGGGAAGAACTTTCAAACACTAGGATCAGTGAATGAAATTGTGCCGTCCGGATGCTGCTTGTTTGACCAAATCGGTCGGACATGGAGTTTTCAGTGTTCATATGTCGTTATGCCTTCTTTTATCTTTCTGAACACTGAACGCTGAACCCTGAACACTCTTAATGGCTTTTGCTTCAAAAAGACAATCGCCGTTTATTCAAATGCGATGCCGATTGTAAACAGATTTGAGCAAGTCCGGAGAGATGGAGAGGTATCACGTTGCAGGATACGAGGGAAAGACAAATCATCGGCGAGGGGGGAGACTACTTTATTCAAAGAATGGAAGGAGAAACAGGGACAACCATTTCCTCTTGCTACCAGTGCGAACGGTGCACGAATGCTTGCCCGGTAGCCCAGTTCATGGACATCAAACCTCACGAGGTCATCCGTCATATCCAGCTGGGCCGGCGGGAGGCTTTGCTCAACTCCGCCACCATCTGGGCCTGTCTGTCTTGCGAGACGTGCACGACCTACTGCCCCAACGACGTCGGGGTGGCCGAGGTGATCAATCACCTGCGTAACATGGCGGCTCATTCTTCTTTCGCACCGAAGGAAAGGCATCTGGCCGTGTTTCACCAAACTTTTCTTGAGCAGCTGAACCGTTTCGGGCGGGTCAATGAGTTCTGGCTGATGAATGCCTTTACTCTCAAGCCAGGCATATTGAAGGACAAGATCAAGGACGGAACGTTCAAGGATGACATCCTTCTGGGGCTGGCGCTGGGGAAAAGGGGCAGGCTCCATCTGATGCCGAAACGTTGCAAAGGCATGAAGGAAATTCGGGAGATCTATCGTCGCAAGCGGGGTGAGATCCTGTGATGAAGATCTCCTTTTACCCGGGATGCTCACTTGAGGGCATGGCCAATGATTATGCCATGTCCGTCGTTGCCGTGTTCCAAGCTTTGGGCATTGATCTGATCGAAATTGATGACTGGTCCTGCTGCGGCGCCACGGCCGCCCACAGCCTGAGCGAAACCCTTTCGGTAGCCCTGCCGGCCCGCAATCTCGCTCTTGCCGAAAAAATGGGCCTGGACATCGTGGCGCCCTGTGCCAATTGCTTCAACCGGCTGCGCTATTCCCAGCAAATGGTTAAAAAAAGAATTGTGGACATCCCGTGGGATCTGACAGGGGATATCCGGATTCACGACATCACAAGGTTCCTGGCGGAACCCGAGATGCTCAGGCGGGTACGGGAAAGGATGCTCAACCCCCTTGAAGGGCCTGAGGGTCGTGTGCTATTACGGGTGCCAGATGGTTCGCCACCCGAGCATCACCGGTTTCGCCGACTACGAAAACCCCCGGACCCTCGACCTTGTGATGGCTGCGGCCGGCACCGAAGCGATCGACTGGTCTTACAAGAGCACGTGCTGCGGGGCCAGCATCGGGATCGGCCGAAAAGACATTCAGGAAACCCTCACCCGAAAGATACTGGACAAGGCAAGGCAGACCGGGGCCGAAGCCGTTGTGGTCTCCTGCCCCCTGTGTCAATCCAATCTGGATGTTTTCCAAATGGACCTGAAAGGGGGTTCTCTACCCGTGTTCTACTTTACGGAGCTGCTCCGCCTCGCCTTTGAGGAAGAAGCTGACGCGCGGTGGTTCAAGCAGCATCTGACCGACCCGGTGGGCCTGCTCCAGGCAAAGGGGTTCCTTTAGCCTCGTGCGTGTGGGTATTGAGGGTTCAGGGTTCAAGGTTCAGGGTTCAGAGTTCAGGAAGCAAGGGCAAGAGAAATGACAGTGTTGGAACCAAGCGAAAAAAATGCTGAAGGCCGAGTGATCGTTCTTGGAGGAGGGATTGGAGGGATTCAGTGCTCCCTTGATCTTGCCGATGCGGGGTTTCATGTCTTTCTGGTGGAAAAGGCGCACACCCTGGGCGGAACCATGGCTGCGCTGGACAAGACATTTCCCACCAACGATTGTTCCACCTGCATGTTCTCCCCGAAACTGGCCCAGGTGGCACGCCATGAACGCATCACCATCATGACCCACAGCCGGCTTCTCGACCTGGAGGGGGAGCCGGGAAACTTCACGGCCCGCATCGAAAGGCGGCCTCGCTACATTGATGAGGCCAAATGCATCGCCTGCGGTCAATGCGCTGAGAAATGCCCGAAGAAGGTTCCAGACCCTTTCAACGCAGAGCTCAGTCCAAGGAAAGCCGCCTTCCTGACTTTTCCGCAGGCTGTGCCTCTCAAGTATGCTCTGGACCCGGAGCACTGCCTTTACCTGACAAAGAAGAAGTGCGGCCTGTGCAAAAAGATCTGCCCGCGCGACGCCATCAACTTCGACGATAAGGACGAGCTGGTCAAGGTCAAGGTCGGAGCGATCGTGCTGGCCACGGGCTTCGAGCTGTGGGACCACTCCGCCTACGGCGAATACGGCGGGGGCAAGCTGGTGGACGTGATCGATGGCTTCCAGTTCGAGCGCCTGGCGTCGGCCTCGGGCCCGACCTCCGGCGAGATCCGCCGCCCCAGCGACGGGCAGGTGCC
>JAWOJI010000364.1:0-7355 GCA_046481735.1 Desulfatiglandales bacterium
ACACCATTCGAGCCCCGGCCACTCTGTGGGATCCGCGACATCATCATGCAGGGAGCCAACTTTCTTATGCGAATTCCCGCCTACGGCGGTCAGGGGCTCGCAATGACCGTGGAAATGCGCGTCATTGCGAAGGCGCGCAGCGCCTGAAGCAACCTCGTTCTCGCCTCGGCTTCGGTTCTCACAACATCTGATCCGGCGATTAGGGCCATTTGGCGCGATTGAAAACGGGGCGCGGATTCTTCATACTGGGGGCCGGTTCCCGTCCACAGGAGGAGGCATCCCATGAACCCGGTTAAGGCGTATCTGCGCGAAATTGAGCGGCAGCTCGCCACCGGCATGGCCACCGAACACACCCACCGCGCCGCCCTCCAGGTTCTCGTCGAGTCGTTCAAGAAGGGCATTACCGCCACCAACGAGCCCACCCGCGCCGCCTGCGGCGCCCCCGACTACATCGTCACCGAGGGGCACGGCGCCGTCGGCTATATCGAGGCCAAGGACATCGGCAAAAACCTCGACGAGGTCGAGCGCTCCGAACAGCTCAAGCGCTACCTTGAGGGCCTCCCCAACCTCATCCTCACCGACTACCTCGAGTTCCGCCTCTATCAGGCCGGGGAGTTTGTGATGGCGGCACGCCTTGCGTTGAAGGGGGGCGATGGAAAGCTTCGCCACAGCAAGAGCGGCGAAGAGGGGTTTGCAGGATTGATGGACGCGTTCTTGACGGCGTCCTTTCCCGGTGTGGCGACGCCGGACGATCTGGCGCGGCGGATGGCGGCGACGGCGCGCATCCTGCGGCAGGTGATCGGGGCGGCGTTTACGCAGGAGGGCCGCAGCGACACGCTGCACGGCCAGTTGGAGGCCTTCCGCCGGGTGCTCCTGCACGATCTGGAGCCCGCGCAGTTCGCCGACATGTACGCCCAGACCATCTGCTACGGCCTCTTCGCCGCCCGCTGCAACCACAAACCGGAGCGGGGCGCCTTCACCCGCGAGGCCGCCGTCTACGAGCTGCCCGAGACCAACCCCTTCCTCCGCCAGATGTTCGGCCACATCGCGGGGCCGGGGCTCGACGGCCGCCTCGCCTGGGCCGTGGACCACCTGGCCCAGCTCCTCGACCGCGCCGACATGGGCGCCGTGCTCAAGGATTTCGGGCGGCGCACCCGGCAGGAGGACCCGGTCGTCCACTTCTACGAGACCTTTCTTGCCGCCTACGACTCCGCCCTCCGCGAGGCCCGGGGCGTCTACTACACCCCCGAGCCCGTCGTCTCCTACATCGTCCGCTCCGTGGACGCGATCCTCCGCCGCGACTTCGCCGTCGCCGACGGCCTCGCCTCCACCGACAAGGTCCCCCTCCACGAGCACCACGTGCCCAACGGCGGATCCCAGGTCCAGCGCAAAAAGGTGGGGGACATCCACCGCGTCCTCATCCTCGACCCCGCCGCGGGCACCGGCACCTTTCTCCACGGCGTGGTGGACCTCATCCACGGCGCCGTCTGCCGCAAGGGCGGCGCCGGCCTCTGGAACGGCTACGTCAAGGACCACCTGCTCCCCCGCCTCTTCGGCTTCGAGCTCCTCATGGCCCCCTACGCCGTCGCCCACATGAAGCTCGGCATCCAGCTCGCCGAGTCCGGCTACACCTTCCAGTCCGGCGAGCGCCTCCGCGTCTACCTCACCAACACCCTTGAGGAGGCCTTCTCCCTCGGCGACCTCCCCCTCTTCGCCAACCTCATCGCCGAGGAGGCCAACGCCGCCGGACAGGTCAAAACCCGCCACCCCGTCATGGTCATCCTCGGAAACCCCCCGTATTCGGGGCATTCGGTCAACAAGGGCGAATGGATTACGCGGCTCATGGGGGAATACAAGGACGGGCATCCGGACCTGAAGAAGCCCGGCCAGGCGAAGTGGTTGAGCGATGACTATGTGAAGTTCTTCCGGTTCGCCCAGTGGCGCATTGAACAGACCGGATACGGCGTGCTGGCCTTCATCAGCAACCACGGCTATCTGGACAACCCCACCTTCCACGGCATGCGCCGCAGCCTCATGAAGACCTTCGATGACATCTTCGTCCTGGACCTGCATGGAAGCGTCAAGAAGAAGGAAAAGGCACCGGACGGATCGAAGGACGAGAATGTCTTCGACATCCGGCAGGGCGTCTCCATCGGCCTGTGTGTCAAACGAAAGGGCGGCGCGGATTCAAAGCCCGCAAAAATCCATCATGCCGAGGTGTGGGGACCGCGCGAAATTTGGGAAACCGACGCGAAGGGCGGCCGGAACCTTGTCGGAGGCAAGTACCGCTATCTTTGCGACAACGATGTCCGCACTACGAAATGGACGAGGGTGAAGCCCAGAGACCCCTTTCAGCTGTTTGTGCCGCAAAATGCCGGCGTTCTTACGGAATACGAGTCGGGATGGTCTCTGGCAGACATCTTCAGTCCATCCGGAGATCCGGCCCCCGGCATGGTCACCACCCACGATGAGTTCGCCATTTCGTGGACTGCCGAGGAGGCCGCGGAAAAAATCCGCCGGTTTCTCAAGACCACTTCAGAAGAAGAGGCCCGCGCCATCTTCCGGCTTTGTTCACAGAGTCAGTGGGACTACACCCGGGCAAAGAATGAGCTGAAACAGGGCGCGTGGAAGGAGAAAATTACGCCCGTTCTGTACCGGCCGTTTGATGTGCGGTGGACAGTGTACGACCCGAACGTGGCCGTTCACCGGCGCACACGCGCATCGCGCCACATGCTCGCGGGCGAGAATCTTGGGCTTCTGACCACGCGACTCACAAAAGACAAATGGGACGCGCTGTCCGTAAGGCATGTCGTGACGCACACTGCATGAGGCCTGTGACATTGTAGCGGTGCACCCCTCCGAAATCGGACATGGGCAGCCGCCCGTCCTCCCTCGGCAGGTAGGGATGATAGTCCGTCCCTTCCCTGACCGAAGTGCGGAGCCGCTGCACCAAAGGGATCTCCCCGGGCTCGGGCACGATCAGCTTTTCCCGCATGTGACCGATGACTTCGTCGAAGAGAAGAATCACGGGCGTCCGGTAGGTTTCCGCAATGTTGAACGCCTCCACGGTGATCGCGAAAAGATCCTGGTGGTTGGAGGCCGTCAGGGCAACAATGGCATGATCCCCATGGGTCCCCCAGCGCGCCTGCATCACATCCCCCTGGCTCACCTTGGTGGGCAATCCTGTGGACGGACCGCCTCTCATCACATTCACCACCACGCAGGGAACTTCGGTCATGATCGCGTAGCCGATGGCCTCCTGTTTCAGGGAAAAGCCGGGGCCGCTCGTGGCGGTCATGGACTTGACCCCGGTCAGGGAGGCGCCGATAATGGCGCACATGGAAGCGATCTCATCCTCCATCTGGATGAATTTCCCCCCGATCTGCGGAAGCCGCACCGAAAGCAGTTCCGCGATCTCCGTGGAAGGAGTGATCGGATACCCTGCGAAGAAACCCAGCCCCGCATAGAGTGCCGCCTCCACGCAGGCCTCGTTCCCTTGCACAAAAACAAGCTTATCGCCCATAGCTGTCTCTCTACGCCCTCTCCTCTAAGCTCTCTGCTTCTTTTTCTGCGCCTTTCTCCGCCTCGGCGTGCACCTCGATCGCGAGATCCGGGCAGCGCATCTCACAAAGGCCGCAGGCCGTGCATTCCTCGATGCGCACTGCCGTGGCCTTTTCATCCTCGCCGAGTTCGAGCACATGGGTTGGACAAAAGGCCACGCAGATGCCGCAGCCCTTGCAAAGATCTTTCCTGATAACAATGGCTTCCGTCTTTTTTCTCTTCGATTTTTTTGCCACCCTACGCCCCCACCATGAAATCTGCCAAAGCAGATTTCATTCTCTTTTCCTCTCCTCAAATGCTTTCAAGGACTCCTGTCTCTCCTTGGTGAACACACAGGCCAGACAGGCTTCGAGCTCGAAATCCATCAGGGCCTCCAGGCTCACCTCTCCCCGCGCCATGTTCAGTCCCTTCTTGATCATGGCAATAGAAAAAGAAGAGTTCTTGGCAATCTTTCCGGCCATTTCCCTGGCCTCTTCCATAAGTTTCACGAGGGGGACCGATTTGTTCACCAGGCCGATCCTTTCGGCTTCTTTTCCTTCAATGTACTCTGCTGTGAAGAGGAGTTCTCTCGCCTTGCCCGGTCCGATCAGGTCCTGAACAAGCCTCATCGCCCCGCCCGTTACGGAGGAGGTCACCCTGGCCTCCGGAGAACCGATCTGTGCTTCATCGGCGGCGATACGGATATCGCAGGCGAGCGCAAGCTCATACCCTGATCCCAGGGCGTAGCCGTTGATCGCAGCGATGATCGGCTTCTCGAAGCGTATGATTTTTCTCGACGTCTCCTGGAGCTCGACCAGGTAATCCCGGTATTGCTCGACGGTACGGGTTTTAGACTCTTTGAGGTCCGCTCCCGTTGAAAAGGCCCTCCCCTCGCCTGTAACGATCAGCACCTTCATGTCCGGATCGTTTTTCACGTCCTCCAGGGCTGCCTGGAAATCGAGCCAGAGCTGTTTGTTCATGGCGTTCATCACCTTGGGCCGGTTCAGCTTGATGACCGCGATGCCTTCCTCTGGATTCTTTTCGTAGATAATGCATTCAAATTCCATGATCCTTCCCCTTTTGCGCGACTTACTCCCCCATGTAAAAGGGCTGCTGAAGCCTGCTCGAAGTCTTTTTCTGCTGCCGCTTGCTGCTCACTGCTTACTCGACAAGTATCACCCTCGAGTCCACAATCGACACTCCTCTCTCGTGCACAATGAGCGGGTTGAGATCGATCTCCTGGATCTCGGGGTTGCCCAGGGCGATTTCGTTGAGCCTGGCCAGGACTTCTTTGACGGCCTCCACGTCCTTCGGTTTTTCCCCTCGTATTCCTGTTAGAAGCCTGTACCCCTTGATCTCGCGGATCATTTCATCCATGTCCTCTTTGCTCAGGGGTGCGACCCTGAACGATACATCCTTGAGCACCTCGACAAAGATCCCTCCAAGACCGAACATGATCACCGGTCCGAACTGCCTGTCCCGGATCACGCCCGCAATGCACTCCTGCCCTTTCGGGGCCATGGGCGACAGCATAACGCCCGCAACCCTTTCCTTGTCCGTCGTTTTCAGAGCACTGTCCAGGATCTCCCGGTAAGCCCCGGACGCGGCATTCCCGTCCCCGATGTTGAGCTTCACCCCGCACGCATCAGACTTGTGCAGGATGTCGGGAGAAACCACCTTCATGGCCACGGGAAACCCTACCCTCGCGCCGGCCTCGGCAGCCTCTTCAGCGCTTCGGGCAAGCTCGGCCCTTGGAAGGCTCACACCATAGGCTTCAAGGAGGGCCCGCGACTCGGTCTCCAGGAGACTGTTCCGCCCTTCGTCCCGGGCCTTCTTGAAAAGGCTTTTCACCTCTGGGCGCTCTTTCTCCAAGTTTCCGACCGGGCTCATGGCTTCGAATTTCTTGCGGTTCAGGCTGAATTTCATCAACGCACTCAGGCAACGGGCCGTCCTCTCGGAGGATTCAAACACCGGGACGCCGCCCGCCTTCAGGATATCGAGCGACTTGATGGGCTCTCTTGCGAAACTCGTGTGCACAAAAACCGGTTTCTGCATTGTCCGGACCAGGTCCACCAGGTCCCTGGACGTCTGCTCTTCGAGTTCTGCCACGTGGGGCGCAATGATATCCTTGAACCCGCCAAAGAACCCGGTGACGTAAACGCCGTCAACCTGGTCGTCTTCAAGGCACACTTTGACGCACTCCGTGATCATGTGGGGGTTCTCTTCAGCCGTTCCTCCGTAGTCGATCGGGTTTGAGGAAGGCATCCCCTCCAGGAGAAAGGGCTTCATCTTCTCCTGGCTCGCCCTGGAAAGCACGGGGACCTCCATGCCCTGAGTTTCCGCGTTGTCCGCGGCAATGGAGTTGTCTCCTCCACCTTCGGAAAGGATGGCCACGCGATTCCCTTTCGGGAGAGGGCACGTGCTGAACGTGTGGGCTACGTCGAAAAGTTCGTCCACGTTGGTGACCCGCACGATCCCCGCCTGCCGAAATGCCGCATCCACGATGAGTTCGTCCCCCGCAAGCGACCCCGTGTGGGAAGCAGCCGCTCTGGCGCCGGCTTTGGACCGCCCCACCTTGAGGGCGATCACAGGCTTCACCTTTGCCGTGTCCCTGGCCACCTGGATCAGATGGTTTCCGTCCTTGATGCCTTCCAGATAAACCATGATGGCTTTGGTCTCCGGATCGTCCTTCAAGTAGTCGATGTACTCGGGGAAGCTGACGCCGATCGCGTTCCCAAGGCTGATGATCTTGCTGAAGCCCGCCCCTCTGACCCTGGCGTAGTGGGTCAGGGAATCGATCACGTTCCCGCTCTGGGCCAGCACGGAAACCGCACCCTTTTGAAGGCGGGGAACGCCAAGAAGGTTCATGTTCGCCGAGGCGCTGAACATGCCGCTGCAGTTGGGGCCGATCACGTAAGCCCCTGTCTTCGCCGCCTCCTCCAGGATCTGCGCTTCGATCTTTTTCCCCTCTTCTCCGCTCTCGCCAAGACCCGCTGTAATGATGATGATCCCCTTGGCGCCCATTGTGACGCTGTCCGCAACCGCCGGCGCCAGGAACCTCGGCGCAACCACGATCATGACCAGGTCCACCTCTTTTTCCACGGCCCTTATGCTCGGGTAGGCTTTTCTGCCGAAGAGTTCGGACCGCTTGGGGTTGATCAGGTAGACCTCGCCCTGATACTCCCCTTCGATCAGGCTCCTGGTTCTTCTTTCCGCCGCCTTCCCAGGGACCTCGGAAGCCCCGATCACGGCTACGGACCGGGGGTTGAATACCCTGTCAAGGGACCTGCTCATCTGTGGTTCTCCTTTTCACCTTTCAACATCCTTGGTTTTCCCATCCCTCACCTGGCACGGACGAACGCACCGCGGCGTTTTGCCCTGATTTTTTGATACGCGCAGAGCGCGAAATAGCTGCAAACGCCTATGATCTGTATGGTTGTCGGCCCCAGGGGAAGATGGGCCTCTATGACTGCAGCTTTGAACGTGGACGCTGCCACGACCAGAAGAAGGAGCCGTTCGAAGACGTTGCATCGCTCGACCAGTTGCCCCTGCAGAGCAGAGGCAAAGGCGAACATGGCGATCAGCCCCGAGAAAAAAATCCATCCGATCCTCAGTGGATTGTCCAGCCAGATGATGGCCCCGGTCTCCGTCACCCCGGCAATCATGAGCATCTCGTTGTTGAAAAGAAAGATGAAGGGCAGGATGGCGGTGCGCAAATCATACGTGAACCCCTGGATCCCGGTCCTGATGGGGTCGGACCTGGCAATCGCAGCCCCGGCATAGGCGGCCAGCCCCACGGGCGGCGTGTCGTCCGC
>JAWOJI010000369.1:0-4616 GCA_046481735.1 Desulfatiglandales bacterium
CAAGCAACGGGTCTCAAATGCCGAAGAGGGGCTCTTTGCCTCTCTTGGGAAGAAGGTTGCCGTTGTAGGATCAGGGCCTGCAGGCCTTGCAGCGGCGCACGACCTTTCCACCCTCGGGTTTTCCGTCACAGTTTTCGAGGCCCTGGACAAGGCGGGCGGCATGCTCCGCTACGGCATCCCCGAGTTCAGACTCCCGCGGGAAGTCCTGGATGAGGAGATCGGACGGATTATTCAAACCGGCGCATCGCTCAGGACAGGGGTTCGAATCGGAGAGGATGTGGCGGTGGGCGAACTCCTGGCAGAATTCGATGCGGTCCTTATCGCCGCAGGATGCTACAAACCCATTCCCCTGAATGTGCCGGGCTCCGACCTGCAAGGCGTCTATCCGGGACTCGACTTCATGATGGATGTTTGCGCTCTAAGGCCGCCGGTCATGGGCGATCGTGTTCTTGTGATCGGGGCCGGTTTTACGGCCTTTGATTGCGCCCGTTCCGCCCTGAGGCTGGGCGCACGCCACGTCTCCATATGCTTGCGAAGAACCGAAGAAGACTTGGCGGTGACCAGGGATGAAGTGCTGGAAACCAAAAAAGAGGGGATCAAGATCCAGTCCCTCATGCTGTCACGACGTGTTTTGGGGAAGGGCCGGGTCGAGGGGGTGGAGTTTGTCCGATCCCGGCCCGGCGATGCGGGACCTGGCGGAAAGCGGGCCATCATTCCCATCGAGGGAAGCGAGTTCATCATGCCTGCCGATGCGGTTATCGTCGCTACAGGACAGCGGCCGGAGCCGATGGAAGCAGGGGCCGAGAGAGATGATCAGGGGGTGCCGGTGGCGGACAAAGAAAATTTCCGTACCACGCGCAAGGGGCTTTACATGGCCGGCGATTATCTTACAGGGCCCTCGACGGTCATTCAAGCTGTGGGAATGGGGCGAAGAGCGGCGGAGAAGATTGCCAGGGATCTCACAGGAAGGATCTTTCGGGAAAAGGTGGTGCGCATGGAGGACAGGGGCAGTACGGACAGGCAGCGACCCTGGGACTATCTGCCCCGTCAGGAGATGCCGACGCTCCGACCCATCGAGGAGCGTTTCAAGCATGCAAGCCTCGAGGTAGAAACAGGATTTGCCGTGGAACAGGCCAAAGAGGAGTCCAAACGATGCTACCTGTGTTACCTCCATTACGAAATCGACCTGAGTCGCTGCATTTACTGCCGCTACTGTATCGACGTCGCGCCCAGGGATTGCATCAAACTGGTCAAGGAAATTCAGACCAACGACGAAGGCGCCGTCGCGGGGTTTGTTGAAACCACCCGCTGGAGGGAGGTGAACGCCATCGTCATCGACAACTCGCGTTGCATCCGCTGCGGTGAGTGCATGCGCGTGTGCCCCGTGAACTGCATTTCCGTGACGCAGGTGGAATTGATCGAGAGAAGCAGTCAGGAAGGATAAAGGAATGGCAGAAGAGCACTTTGTGGTTGTCGGCAACGGTCCGGCGGGGTACGAGGCGGCAACGACCTTGAAGGAAAAGGCCCCGAACGCCTATGTATCGGTGTTCAGCAAAAACCGTGTGAGCTGCTACAGGCCTCATCTGCTGCCGGACTTTATTACCGGAACGATCCCGGAGGAATCCCTCTATGTCTGCCCCACGCGGACCTACAAGGAAAAAGGGGTCAAGCTGCGAACGGGCCAGCGGGTGGCAGGAATCAACTTGCGGGAAAAAGGTCTCATTCTCGATCACAAGGAGATCGTGGGTTTCACGGGATTGATTATCGCGGTTGGCGGAAAGCCACGGATTCCCGAAACCCTTCTCGTCTTCAGAGATCTCATGCTCACTCTGAAGACCCTGGAAGACGCCAAGGTGTGGATCGATAAGGTCTCACAAGTCGAGTCGGTTCTCATCATGGGAGGGGATTTGACTTCTTTTGCCGTCACCAAGGCCCTTCTCAAGCTGAACAAGAGGGTAACCTTCCTTCTCGACGAGGAGGCCTTCTGGCCGCTTCGGTGCGACCGGACCATGCTCGAGGAAGCGGCCCACCGTCTCAGCCGGGGGGGCGCGAACGTCCTCCTTGACCGGCGTCTGAAAAGCATGGCCCGCCTTTCGCCCCGCTCTTACGAAGTTCAACTGAACGGAGACCGGATCACCGTCGGCCTCATCGGCGCCTTTTTCGGCTTGGTTCCGGACATCCGGTTCCTTGCAGGGTCGGGCCTTCGCATGGACCGGGGGGTTCTGGTGGATGAGTATTTGAACACCGGACATGAGGGCGTCTATGCCACGGGTGACTGCGCCCAGATCTATCACCCGGAGCTCCGGGACTACTGGGTTTCCATCGGCTATGACAACGCCGTGAATCTCGGAAAAACCGCGGCGGTGAATCTACTGGGCGGGAAAGTGAAAACTCACGCGGCCGAGAAAAGCATTTTTGAAGTTCAGGGAATCAAGGTGAACACCTCGTGGTGGATGGAGTTTTGATATGGATCTAACCGTAGAGATTTGCGGCATGTCCGGCGATGGGACGATTGCCGCAGGGGGGATGCTCAATGAGGCCATGTCCAAAGCCGGGTTCTCGGTTCTCGCCTTTGATTCCTATCCCGCTGAAATCCGAGGCTTTGGCCGGTGCGTAACCCTTTCCAGATTCGGGGATGAAGAAAGGGTGGCCCTCAGCGACACAACCCACGTGCTGATCTCTCTGGATGACAAGCAGTCCCTTTCAAGAATTCCCTTTCTTGTAGAGGAGGCGGTCGTGCTTTTCGACGACAAGCCTCCATCCTATGTGGATGCCGCCTCTTCCATTGCAGCCCATGTGGAGCCGGATGCGAGGCTCTTCGGCATGCCCTTTGGGGACCTGGCTGCGGCGGCCTCGGGGAGCACCCGGGGAAGGAATCTTGCGGCTCTTGGGGGATTTGCCGCGCTGTTCCGGATTCCACAGGAGTTCTTTCACAGCGTGATCCGCAAGAAGTTCGGACCAAAAGGCGAGAAGGTTCTGGATGCCAACCTGAAGAGCTTCGATGCCGGCTATGCCCATGCCCTGGAGAATTTCGAGAGCGTCAGGGAAGTTATGGTTGAGGTTGAGGGAAGAGGGGAGGAAGAGGACAAGATTCTTCTCTCCGGAAATGAAGCGATTTCAAGGGCCGCACTGGATGCGGGGTTGAAGCTTTATTTCGGCTACCCTATTACGCCGGCCACGCCGATCATGGAATACCTGGCCAGGGAACTTCCCAAGCGGGGGGGAAGGGTTGTGCAAATGGAAGACGAGATTGCATCCATCGGAGCCGTGCTGGGAAGCTTCTTCGCAGGAAAAAGAGCCATGACCGCCACCTCGGGTCCGGGTTTTGCCCTCATGACCGAGCTCATTACCCATGGGGTCATGTCGGAGACGCCGGCCGTGATCCTCAATGCCCAGCGGGGGGGGCCCGCTACCGGCCTTCCCACCAAGACGGAGCAGTCGGATCTTCATGCGGCGGTGTTCGGAGGACCGGGCGATTCGGCGCGCATTGTCATTGCCCCGACCAATGTGCTGGAGTGCTACCGCTTCACCTTGAGGAGCTTCCAACTGGCCGAAAAATTCCAGACGCCCGTCATTGTGCTCAGTGATTTTTTCTTAAACAACCGGGTTGAGAACCTGACGATTCTTCAGGCCTCGGAGGATGAACGAGAGGACTGGAATGTTTACCCCGAAGCACCAACAAAGGGGCGGTACCAGAGGTATCATATAAGTGAATCGGGCATTTCCCCACGGGCTGTTCCCGGAATGGAAGGCTTTCTTTTCAATGCGACAGGGCTTGAGCACACGGAACGGGGGACTCCGGACTACTCTTCCGAAAACCACATGAAGATGACGGAAAAAAGGCATCGGAAAATCTATGGTGCGCTGGCCGACCTTCCTGAACCCCAGGAATTCTCCCAGGGAGGCAAAATGGATGTTGGTGTCATCGCCTGGGGATCCACTTTTGGTTCGGCCCTGGAAGCGGTGCTCATGGCGCGGAAAGCGAGAGTGAACGCAGGCGCTTTGAAGATCACCTCCATCTACCCCTATCACGGCGAAGTGATCCGGGAGTTCATGGATCGATGCGAAGAGGTCTTGATCCCTGAATTGAATTACGAAGGGCAACTGGCCAATCTCATCGGCCACCTTCACAGAAAGGACGTGGTCCGGTTCAACAGAACGCCGGGGATGCCGATGCCTCCGTCTGTCATTCTCGACAAAATCAGGGGAATGATCAAGGCATAGGGGTAGGGGTGAGTTGCAGGTTGTCAGTAGTCCGTAGTCAGTTGTCCGTTGCACTAACATCCTGAGATCATGGATTGATGAGAAAGGCTGCAAACAAAGGACAACGGACAATCGACCACTAACACCTGACTTTTGGCAAGAAGGCAGAGACTGAAGCATTCTAAGGTGCTCATGGATCATTGAGAGGATGAAAGATGAAAACATCCGGCAAAGTGCTTGCCGCGCAAGTGGCAAGAATCCAGGAGTCAAGGGATTTCGAAATCCGCTCCGAAAGCCTCCCCACCTGGTGCCCGGGATGCGGGTACTTCGGCATCCACCACGGGTTGAACGAAGCCATCCAGCGGCTGGGATTGCCCCATCACAAGATCGTGATTGTTTCAGGAATCGGCTGC
>JAWOJI010000417.1:0-2825 GCA_046481735.1 Desulfatiglandales bacterium
CCAAAGTCAAGGTCAGCATGCCTTTTCTCGATCCCGCTGTGATCCAGAGGACGGACAAGCAGACGCTTGGGCACTGAGAGATTCGCGTAGAGTTGGAACATGTCGCGCACATACAGGTCATACCAGCCGGCCACCATGTATGTGGGAACACGAGCCTGATTGACCCGACTCATGAAGCGGGAATCAGCCATGGAATCCAGCCAGATCCTATATCCTTCAGAGGTGGTACTGTCCCGATATCGAAACTTCTTGAACACTTCCGTGAATTTCTCTCCGACCGTTGCACTGCCCCGCTCAGCACGAGCTTGGGCAAGCAATTTCCCATCCGTGTCCCGATCGACAGGCGTGATCACATTCGAGTTAAGGAATTTCTGCGACCACTCGAAAAAGGCACCGAAGCCTTTGTTGTAGACCCCGCCGGGATAGAGAGACCCTGTGTAGTTATCCAGCCAGGTTGAAGCAGGGAAGATCGCTTTCAGGTAGGGGTTGCCGGTGCTCGCGGCGGAGAACTGGATTTGCCCCTGCCACGAGTCGCCGTACATCCCGATGTTTCCGTCGCACCATTTCCGACTCGCGATCCAGTTTAAAATCTCATTCACTTCCCCGGCTCCTGCTTCAAAGGAGGGGTTCAGTTTTCCAAAAGATGCACCGGTCCCCGGCCGTTCCACAACAATAACCGCATATCCGTGTTTGACCATTCTCTTGAGCCACCCGGTTCTGAACAGGGGATCCATGAAGCGGCCTTGGTCGGAAATCCAGTATCGGATTCTGAGCATGACCTTTTCTTTCCAGCCCAAATCAAAAAGATCGGCAATGAGGTTATTTCCTTTTTCGTCGAAGACCGTGAAGGTGCGCAGATAGGGCGTGTATTTGAAGAGAACCGGCAGGCCCCCGCCGGCGGGAATCCCTTTCTTCGTCGGAAGAATGAGGTCATAGGCCAACCTCGTTCCATTCGCCAGGCTCAGGTAATCGGAACTGCGTTCGGCACCGTCATAGATGGCCTCGCTATACCCCTTGTACCGGCCCAATTCCGACACTTTTTCATGGGCAGTGCCTCTTGTGTACAACAGGCAGACCCCTATCAGGAAGACGAGCAAAATGCAGGCGGTTGCGAATTTCATGTTAATGAGCGTATTCATCTCTCCTGCCTCCACACTGAACTCATATAACTCGCGGGGAATGCATTCAAAGCCATTAATCTTCTTCGATCCATATGGAATGGTCCACCAAGCCGAACTCCTTGAGCGCCTGCGCCACGTGAAGACCGAGAGCGCTTCCGTTTTTCTCCGGCTCTTCTGAGTCACAGTGGAGGTGCAACGCCCAGTCCGTCTGCCAATTGGCATGTCGGTAGATTCTCGCTCTTGTCAGACCGGGAGAAGCTTCTTTTTTAAGGCCCCACAGGAATCCCTCAAGAGGCTCAGGAACTTTGCCTGAAGACCGTAGTCTTATAATCTCAATCCATTTCATCTGTAGGTTCTTGAATCCCGTATTGTTGATCTTCTTATTTGCTTCAAACGTGCCAATTGGATCAATTATGGAATATCAATGGGTTAGAGAAACACAATTGAATGAATTGCAACTATTTGCAAAAGAAGTTGCTGTATTCTGCAATTCGGTTCAAAATCGTGGAATCCTGCATAAAACTCTCCTGACCCTGTTTCATTGGAGGCGTGAGATATGGACATCGACGAGAATCACTTCTTCAGAAATGCGACCCTGAGGATCTGCAGCTCTTTGGATCTGGAGGTCGCCATGTGGCGCGCCCTGCGGTTTCTGAGGGATTTCATCCCTGCCGAAGAAATGTACCTCCATCTCTATGACAAGGGGCTCGGCGCAATGCGGACCATTGCAGGAGCAACGCTTTCCGAAGGAAGGAAGATGGACCGCATCACGCCTTTGCCGCAAGAAGTGCGGGCCAGAGTAGAGGGATTCACGGGCATGAGCGTGATCAATCAGCCCGAACTGGAGGCAGGCTTTAAGTTCATGCTGACCTACTATGGGAGACCGGATACGTCGGCGCTGGTCCAGCTTCTGGAGGTGGAAGAGCAAAAACTCGGAGCTCTCGTTCTCTTGGCGGAGGGGCGGGACAAGTTCTCCGAGACCCACGGCCGGTTGTTCTCTATTCTTAAAGAGCCTTTTGCCATGGCCCTTTCAAACGCTCTTAAGCATCAGGAAGTCCTAAGGCTGAAAGACCTGCTGGCCGACGACAACCGGTATCTGCACCAGGAGCTTTTCCGTTTGTCCGGGGATGAAATCGTGGGCGCAGACTTCGGGCTGAAAAGAGTCATGAACATGATTCGCCGCGTGGCGCCTTTGAGCAGCCCGGTCCTGCTCCTGGGAGAAACAGGTGTGGGCAAGGATGTGATCGCCAATGCGATCCATTACTCCTCTCTTCGCAAGGACGGCCCCTTCGTGAAAGTGAACTGCGGGGCTATTCCTGAAACCCTTTTGGACAGTGAGCTCTTCGGGCATGAGAAGGGGGCTTTCACGGGTGCTTTGTATCAGAAACGAGGCCGCTTCGAGCGGGCGGACAAGGGCACCATCCTCCTTGACGAGATCGGCGAACTCGCTCCCCAAGCCCAGGTCAGGATGCTGCGGGTGCTTCAATACAAAGAATTGGAGAGAGTGGGGGGCACACATCCCATCTCCGCAGATATCCGTCTCATTGCGGCCACGAATCGCAACTTGGAAGAGATGGTCACCTTTTCATCATCGTCTGAATCAGTTAGTTTAGAGACAGCTTTAGCCGTGTCTTTCAATAACAACCACGCTAACAAAGCTACGACACCGATCCCTAAAAACTGCACCAGGAGTTGAATTATATT
>JAWOJI010000426.1:0-3125 GCA_046481735.1 Desulfatiglandales bacterium
AAAAACACTCTTCCGGAAGTGGAGGCCATGACCGCTTTTCGAAAGGGGATATCTCACGAAAAAATTCCACCCCCTTTCGCAGTGGCCGGGAATTCGAGGTCTAACCCTTTGGCAGGAGATTCCTCGAACTTGAGAGGCCCAGACCTCGAATTCCCGGCCACTGCGAAAGGGGGTGGAATTTTTTCGTGAGATATCCCCTTTCGAAAAGCGGTCATGGCCTCCACTTCCGGAAGAGTGTTTTTCGCCATGCATACACTTTTGAACGATGCCCATAGTTTGGGAACAGAGTGATCGAGACACGGCAACAGGAGACGCACATGGCGAGGCGGAGCTACCGAGAGCTGGAGCAGCGGATCAGGGAGCTGGAAGCGCAGGCCGAGGAGCGCAAGAGTTTTGAAGAGAAGGAGCGATGCGAAAAGGAGACGGCCCAGAAGTACCTGGATATCGCAGGGGTCGCCATCGTAGCCATGAACGCCCGAGGGGAGGTCACACTGATCAACAGGAAAGGCTGCGACATCCTCGGATACCCGGAGAGCGAGGTGCTTGGCAAGGTCTGGTTCGATCACTTCCTTCCTGAAAGGTTGCGAGAGCATGTGAGGAAGTTTTTTTTCAGCCTCCTCTCAGGAGAGCGCGAGCCGTTGGCGCACTACCGGAACCCCGTGCTGACCAGTTCGGGGGAAGAAAGGATGATCTCCTGGTTTAACACTGTGATCCGGGACGAAGCCGGAAGGCCTGAAGGCACCCTCAGCTCAGGAGAGGATGTCACCGAGCGAGTGGAGGCTGAGGAGGCCCTGCGTCGGGCTCATGAAGAGCTCTCCCGGTTCAGCATGGAGCTTGAAAAACTCGTCGAACAAAGGACCGAGGAATTGAAGGACAAGAGCAAGCAGCTGGTTGAGGCCGAAAGGCTGGCTGCCTTGGGGAGGGTAACAAACAGAATCGCGCATGATTTTCGAAATCCCTTGACCGTGATCGGCGGCTTCACCAGAAGACTGTTCGAGAAGACCCGCGACAACGACCCGAACAAGAAGTATCTCAGGATCATTCTCCAGGAGGTCGTGAACCTGGAGACCAGGGTTTCGGAGATCATGAAAATGGCAAAAGAATGATCTTCGTACTTCAGTTTTGAGAGAGACCCCCATGCTCGAGCCGTCAAGGTTGAATTTCAAAAGGCAAAACGGTTGCGAATCTCCTTGACTTGGACTCTTCGAAAAATAGAATCACCAATCAAGACTTGGTTCTCTTCGCTCACGATTGGAATGTTGGAATCATGGAATCATGGAGCAAGGAGAAGGAAAGATGTTGTTATGTCTTCCGACGGCTGGCACGAAACGAAAATACGGGTCCGGTACAAGGACACGGACCGGCTGGGTGTGGTGTACTACGGGAATTACCTCACGTTCTTCGAGGTCGGCAGGGCGGAATTGATGCGCGCCCTGGGATATCCCTATTCAAGGCTGGAAGCAGAGGGCTACAGTCTCGTGGTCATCGAGGCATTTGCCAGGTATCACGGGAACGTGGGCTATGACTCCCTGGTCAGCGTGAAAACAACGATCCCGGATGTGAGCGGCGCGCGGATGCGCTTTGACTACGAGGTCCTCGGCGAGAACGGCAGCGTGCTCGTCTCCGGCTACACGCTTCACGGTTGCCTCAACTCCAAGTCCAAACCTTCACGAATCCCCCCGTCACTCAAGGCATTGATCGAGGAAGGAATCGGGGCGTCCGGTTTCGCGGCCGGCCAACGCGACGGGAGGAAGGGCAGGGGATGATCGACTATCCTGCAGAAGTCCTTTTCAATGCCCCGGTAACTCATGACACCTGGATGGTCGGCATCAAACACCCGGAGCTGGCGGCTGCAATCAGGCCGGGACAGTTTCTCATGATACGGGTGAGATCGAGCATGGATCCTCTTCTCAGGCGCCCTTTCTCCGTGTGCGGCGTTGAAAGGGATCACGTCAAGGTCCTTTACCGCATCGTGGGAAAGGGCACAAAGATCATGACAACGGCGAAGCCGGGCGAGAACCTGCAGGTTCTCGGGCCCCTGGGAAAAGCGTTTGTCCCGCCGGAAGGAAACCAATTGCCTGTTCTGGTGGGAGGAGGCATCGGGGTCGCCCCCCTTTTGTTCCTGGCCCAGTCCTTGAGAACGAGAAGACTGGATTTCATGATGGGCTTTCGTTCGGCCCGCGATATCATCCGCCTTGAAGGGGTTCGGCCGCAGAATCACGGCTGGTCTGTCTCGACCGATGACGGGACGGAAGGCCATGCCGGATTCGTCACGGATCTTCTGCGTCTCGCTCTGAAAAAAAACGAGGGACTCGCTTTGAGCGTTTTTGCATGCGGGCCGAGGCCCATGTTGAAGCAAGTGGCCGAGGCGGCGACGGCGCATGGGGTCCCCTGCCAGGTTTCCCTGGAAGCGGCCATGGCCTGCGGGTTCGGCGTGTGTCAGGGTTGTGCGGTGAAAGCCTCCCCCGGCGAGGCAGGGGAGTATCGTTATGTCTGCCGGGACGGGCCGGCATTTCCTGTCCACGCCATAGATTGGAAATCGTTTTAAATAAGAAGTTGGTATCGTTCAAAAGGTATTGAATGGGCTCCTTTGTTGAGCCGTTACGGCCATGACCACTTTTCTCAAGGGGATATCTATAGGGTCGGGAGGCGGTGGCCAGGAATTCGAGGTCTAACCCCTTGGCAGGAGATTCCTCGAAGTTGAGAGGCCCAGACCTCGAATTCCTGGCCACTGCGAACAGGGGTGGAATATTTTTGTGAGATATCCCCTTTCGAAAAGCGGTCATGGCCTCCACTTCCGGAACAGTGTTTTTCGCCATGCAAACTCTTTTAACGATACCAAAAATTTTTACGGGTTTGCCATGTCTTTGCCTGCACCTGATTTGACGACAACCTTGGGGCCCCTGGTGCTCAAGAACCCGGTTCTGACCGCGTCCGGGACCTTCGGCTACGGGCTGGAGTACGAGAGCATGGTGGACCTGAACAGCCTGGGGGCCATTGTGGTCAAAGGGCTCTCGCTGAAACCCATGGCCGGCAACCCCCCTCCAAGGATTGTGGAAACTGCCTGCGGCATGCTCAACGCCATAGGGCTTGCAAACATAGGCCTGGAGGCTTTCCTCAGGGAG
>JAWOJI010000032.1:0-5268 GCA_046481735.1 Desulfatiglandales bacterium
TCCTGCTCACGGGCCACGTCCGCCGGGACAAGGACGGCAACATCATCAGATACGAGGGCATCAACGTGGATCTGTCCCAGCGAAAGACCATGGAAAGAAAAGTCAAGGAAGCCCACGATTTTCTGAACGAATTGGTCATGAGTTCGCCCAATGCCATCATCGCAACCGATATGAAGGGGGACATCATCATCTGGAACAAGGCGGCGGAAGAAACACTCGGCTATGAGGCAGGAGAAGTGATCGGGAAAATGAACATCAAGCAGATCTATCCGGAGGGCGTGGCCAGGCAAGTGATGAAAATGATGCGGGCCCCTGAATACGGGGGGGCAGGAAGGTTGATGTCCTACCCCATTTTGTACGTTCGGCGGGACGGCAAAATTATCGAGGGGAGCCTTTCGGCCGCCGTCATCTATGACAGCAGGGGGCATGAAATGGCTACGGTCGGCATTTTTGTGGATCTCAAAGAAAGGCTGGAAATGGAAGCAAAGCTGAGACAAACCCAAGAACAACTGCTTCAATCGGAAAAGCTCGCCGCCATGGGGAGACTGACTTCGCAGATAGCCCATGAGCTCAACAACCCTCTTTACGGGATCATGAACACCCTGGAGCTGCTGAAGACCGAGGTTTCCCCGAAGAGCAAGAGGAGAAGAATTCTCGAGATGGCTCTTTCCGAAACCGTCCGGTTGACCGACTTGCTCCGCAAGATGCTCAGCTTCTCGAAGCCCGACGAGGAGGAGAAGCAGAGGGTCGATATCAATGTGATCCTTGATGAAATCCTTCTTCTGGTGCGGAAGCAGCTGCACGAAAACAGCATCAAGATCGCAGCGTCCTTTGAGAAGGACCTGCCGGAGGTCGTCGCCTCAAAAAACCAACTCCGCCAAGTTTTCCTGAACATGGTCTCCAATGCCCGGGACGCTATGCCCGAGGGAGGGACTTTGACCATTACTACATCATCTACCCGGCATGATGTACGGATAGAAATAGGGGACACAGGGGTCGGTATCAGGGAAGAGCATCTTGACAAGATATTCGAAGCCTTTTTCACCACCAAGGAGGGAACCAAGGGCGTAGGGCTGGGACTCTCGGTCTGTTATGGTTTCATCAAAGAGCACGGGGGCGACATCAGGGTGTCGAGCAAAAGGGGAGAGGGCACCGCTTTTACCATTATCCTTCCTGCCAAAAGAGTGTCCCACTGAGAACCTCACGGGCAACCCGGCAGGAAACCCTTCCAATTTGAAGTGCAATTTTTATAGCTTTTATATTTTCATATAACTGCATTTTTTCTATTGACAAACTATAAATACTGTAATAATTGTATTTCCTATAAGTCGCAAGGACGCTTAAAGGAGGCTCTTATGCAGGGAATTCTTACCGTATTTCAAGCCAGCAAGTACTGCAATGTGTCTCCAAAGACCATTATCAACTGGATCGATGCCGGGCACATCGAGGCTTACCGGACCGTTGGAGGGCACCGCCGCATCAAGCAGTCAAACCTGGAAGCCTTCATGAGAAAGCAGGGCATACCCATCCCGGAAGGGGAACTCCTGATGGAAAGAAAAAGGATTCTCATCGTGGATGATGACCCAATCATCGTGGAAACGTTGGTCCAGGCCCTTGAGGAAGACGAACACGACTACGAGATCATCTCCGCATCGGACGGGTTTGAGGCAGGCCTCCAGGTGACTCACTTCAAACCCCACCTCCTGATTCTGGACATCATGATGCCTGACATCAAAGGATTCGAGGTGTGTAAGAGAATCAAGGCCGATGAGCAAACGCGGGACACCAAGATCATTGTGCTTTCAGCCTACCTTGACGAGGAGAAATTCAAGAAAATGAAGGAAAACGGCGCAGACGTGTGTTTTTCAAAGCCCCTTCCCCTTCCTCAGCTCAAACAGGAAGTGGCAAGGATGCTGGATCTGGCCTGAAACAAGGGCGGGGAGAGGTTAGGATTCTCAACATTGAAGACGGTTGGTGTTTCGGGGGGAAACAATGAAACTAAAAGACGCCCTTAAAAAGGGAAGGTTCGTCGTCACTTCCGAGGTCCAAACGCCTATTGACGAGGAGCCCCAAGAACTCATCAAGAGATTGGAACTGGTGAGGGGCCGGGTGGACGGAGTCACCGTTTCGGAACTGGACATTGAAGGCATTGTGGGAGAGTCGATCAAGACATGCGAACTCCTGAAACAGAGCCGGTTTGAATCCATCTACCAGACTACGACGAGAGACAAGAACCGCCCTCAACTCCAAAAAGACCTTATCAGCGCTCATGAGGCGGGAATAGAGAACCTCCTGGTTTTTACGGAGGATTATCGCATCACGGGCGACAGCCTTCAGGAGATGATGTTCTTTCACGTGGACACGGGGAAGCTCAACTCCGTCCTGCAAAACCTCAAAGAAGGGCAAACCATTGAAGGAAAGGAGCTGCCTTTCAAAGCCCAGTTCACCGTGGGATCCGGTGTGGAGTCCAAGTGGGGAAGGGATGTTCCGGAACTGGAGATGAAGGAAATGGAAGAGATGACCCGGTTGGGAACCGGTTACTTTCTCTCAACGCCGGTTTTCGATGTGGCTCTTTTTGAAAAATTCATGCGCCGGGTCGAGACCTTCGGCGTTCCCGTCATTGCAGAGGTCATGATTCTCAGAACAGCCGGAATGGCACAGTTCCTGAATCGGCACCTGAAAGCAGGCCTGGTTCCGGACTGGATGATCAAGAAACTGGCAAAGGCCACGGATCGGCAGAAGACGAGTGTTGAGATTTTCGCGGACATCGTCAAAGGACTGAAGGATTTGTGTCAGGGCGTTCACATCATCACGATCGGTGCCGAGGACAAGCTCAGGCTCTACCTCGATGCAGCCAAACTGGGCTAGAAGTGAGATTTTCCTTCTGCAGAGCCCTGAGGGACGTCACGCAAGGCGGCCTCGAGAGAAACCTGAGATGAAATGGATGAGGAAGGCTTGAATGGTGCCCCATGGAACAAGTTAGCCTTCGAATCAACGGAGTGACCGTCGTTGCTCGCACAGGCGCGAGCATTCTTGACACTGCCACCGAAAATGGCATCAGGATACCCACCTTGTGTCATCATCCTCACCTAGAACCCGCGGGCGCATGCAGGCTTTGCATCGTGGAGGACGAAAAAAGCGGCCGGATCATGGCTTCCTGCGTCACCCCGGTTGCATCCGGAATGGCCCTTCAGACACACACCCCTGTGCTCCAAAAACACCGGGCAAACATTGTGCGTCTGATCATGGCCAACCATCCGGAATCGTGCATTGTCTGCAACAAGGGAAATCGATGCGAGTTGAGACTCCTTGCGGCAGAGTTGGGGGTAGGCGTTACAGGACTCTATCCGATGCCTCATTACACGAGGCTCGAGGAAGCCAATCCTTTCATCGTGCGGGATCTGACCAAGTGCATTGTCTGCGGAAAGTGCATCAGAGCGGACCACGATCTCGTGGCCGTGGGCGCCATAGACTACAACCGCAGGGGCTTGCGGTCCCGTCCTGCAACGGCCCACGAAAAACCTTTGGAAAACTCGACCTGCACCTTTTGCGGAACCTGTGTGTCCATGTGCCCGACCGGCGCGCTCATGACCAAGAACCGACATTACGCGGGCTCCCCGCAAGAAGAAGCGTCAACCCTGTGCGGTTTTTGCGGGGTGGGGTGCTCTCTTGTCGTCGGATCTGCGGACGGCCGGGTGGTGGAGGTCAATCCTTCTCACAGCGACCATACCGTGAACCGTTCCACCCTGTGCGTGCGGGGCCACTTCGCTCATGACTTCCTGAACGCCTCCGGAAGACTTACCTCCCCCCTGATTCGAAAAGAGAATGGCCTTGAGAAGGTCTCATGGGAGGAAGCCCTGGAATATGTCGCGAAAAAGCTCTTGTCCATCAAGGCCGAAAATGGACCGCAGAGCATCGCCTTGCTCGGGTCCTCCAAATGCACCGTTGAAGAGAACTACCTGTTTCAGAGAATCGCTCGGGTCATTCTCATGACCAATAATGTGGACAACGGGGCAGCCCTTTCAGGGAGGGAAGCATGGAGACGCCTGGGAGAGAGACTCGCCGGAGGCGGTCGCGCAAAGCCGTTTTCGGACCTGGAGAAATCGGAGATCATCCTTGTCCTCGGAGCCGATCCGACGCACTCCGCACCGGTTCTGGGATATCATCTCAGGCGGGCCTCCCGAAAAAGGGGAATTCCTTTGATCGTGGCGGATCCCAGAAGGACGGAACTTGTTCCCTCCGCTTCCCTGTGGCTGCCTTTGCGTCCCAACAGCGACAGCGAGCTTATCCACGGTATTGCACACATCCTGATGAAACAGGGAAAGGTTGATCGGGACTTCGTGAGCCGCTTTACCACGGGAATTGACGAGTACAAGAAGCCCCTTTCCTTCGTGGACATGGGGAAGGTCTGCGAGGTCACGGGTCTTGATGCCGAGGCCGTAGAAGAAGCGGCGAAGCTTCTTGCCGGGAAAAAGATTGCCTTTGTTCTGGGCCACGGCGTCTTTTTGCAGCCACACGGCCCTGAGGTCGTGGACGCCGCAGTCAACCTCGCCTTGATGACCGGAAGCATGGGAAACGGGGCTTCAGGGTTTTACGGGATTGCCAGGGAAAACAATGAAGCAGGGGCGTGGGACATGGGAACCGTGCCTCACGCACTTCCAGGGCGCAGGCCGGTCACGGAAGGGCTCGAGCGAAAGCACTGGGAGCGAGCCTGGCACACCCACCTGTCCCCGGACCCCGGACTCGATCTGTTCGGAATGATCACGGAGGCGGAAAGGGGAAATCTCAAAGCCCTCTATGTGATGGGAGAAAACCCGGTTCGGTCCATGCCGGGATCTCCCCGGGCCGCAAACGCTCTCAAACAGTTAGAATTCCTGGTTGTCCAGGATATCCTGGAGACGGAGACGACACGGCTTGCTCATGTCGTGCTTCCCGCCGCTTCCTTTGCCGAAAAGGCGGGCGCCTTCACCAATATGGAAGGAAGGATCCAATCCTTTGAACCCGCGGTACCCATCCCGGGTGAGGCCAAGGCGGACTGGGAGATTCTTGACCTTCTGGCAAGAAAAATGGGATGGAAAGAGCACTATCGATCCATTGAGCACATCCGCTACGAGATCAGCAGCCTCGTGCCGGGGTATGCAGGCCTGGGCAGGAGCCCGGGCGCAACGTGGATCCAGGAAACCGGAGAGGCAAAGTTGTTCAGCTCCAAGGGAGGGGGCAGCCTGCTCTCTTTCACTCCCTATACGCCCATTCCTTTTGAAGGTCCGG
>JAWOJI010000066.1:0-20000 GCA_046481735.1 Desulfatiglandales bacterium
ACCCCCATGCCTGATGCCCATGAGGTTTTCAAAACGCTAAACTGTTACCGGTTTTTTATGAAAACGGACCGCGCGATTTTTTGCGGGGTGTGAGGAAAGGAGTTTACATACCTTGATCAAATCCATGACGGGCTACGGCCGAGGGGAGAGAGCTGCATCAGGGAAAAGGTATGCTGCCGAGATCAAGACGGTCAACAACCGCTACCGGGAACTGATCGTGAGAATGCCAAAAACGCTCCAAGCCGTGGAAGAGGATGTGAGAGCGCTTCTGTCCGAAGGGATCAAAAGGGGCCGCGTCGAGACGACGCTTCAGGTCATCAAGGAGGGAGAGGAACCGGAGTATGAACTTGAACTCAACATCCCTCTGGTGAAATCCTACATGCGAATCTTCAGTCGGCTGAGCGATGAATTCGGGTTGGATAGAAACGTGAAGGCGGACGACCTCTGCCGCATGAAGGACGTGATCTCGATCAAGAGCGAAGAGGTGGATCTGGAGCAGGCAAGGGATGCCTCTCTTGAAGCCGTCAGGTCAGCCCTTGACTCCTGCGATCTCATGCGCACCAAAGAGGGTGGGGCGATCGCGCAGGATTTCGTGAAACGCATTGGTGTGATCGAGGCCTCCCTTGGCGAGATTGAAGAAAGAGCCCCCTTGGTCGTGCAGGAGTACGCAAAAAAAATGCGTCAACGGGTTGAGCAGATGCTCCAGGGTGTGGAGTTGGACGAAAACCGACTCATCCAGGAGGTCGGCTTGTTTGCCGATCGATCCGACATCACGGAAGAAATTGTGCGCGCTCGGAGCCACCTCGTCCAATTTAGAAGTGTCATGTCTCAGGATGATGGGGCAGGCAGAAAATTGGAATTCCTTTTGCAGGAATTGCTTCGGGAAATCAACACGCTGAGTGCAAAAGCCTCCGATTCCTTCATCTCCGCGAAGGCTGTTGAGATCAAATCGGAACTGGAAAGACTGAGAGAGCAGGTTCAAAACGTGGAATGAACTCCGCGGAAGCGGATCTGATCAAGGAAAGAGGGGGGATATGAGCATCAAACTGATCAATATCGGATTCGGGAATTCGGTGGTTTCAAGGAGGGTGGTGGCCATCATTTCGCCCAATGCCGCCCCGATCAAACGCTTGCGCGATGAAGCCCGGGAGGAAAAAAGATTGATTGACGCCACCCAGGGCAGAAAAACGCGATCCGTCATTGTCACGGACAGCAATCATGTGATTCTCTCTGCGATACAGTCCGAGACCATTGCTCAGCGATTCAGCCCGGACTGCAAACTCAGCAAAGAGGACCTCGAAACATGAGTGTGTCCGGCTCGATCTTCGTCGTGTCAGGTCCTTCCGGCGCAGGAAAATCCACCATCATCCGGCTCGTGAGAGAGGCAGTATCAGGGCTCGCCTACAGCATCTCCCACACCAGCAGAAAGCCCAGGGGCCCCGAAGTCGACGGGGTGGATTATCATTTCGTGGACAGTAACACGTTTGGGAAGATGATCGAAAAAGGGGAATTTGTGGAATGGGCGGAAGTGTATGCCCACCACTACGGGACATCCTTTGCCGGTCTTGAGGGGCCGAAGTCTCAAGGATTGGATGTCATCCTGGATGTGGACGTCAAAGGCGCCGCCAACGTCAAAGCCTCTTTCAAGGAGAGTGTCCTCGTTTATGTCCTGCCGCCCTCCATGGAAGAGCTCGCAAAAAGGCTGAAAAACCGCGGCACGGACAGCGATGATGCGGTTCTCGCAAGACTGAAAAAAGCCGCCGAAGAAATCAGGAGTTGCTTGTGGTACGAGTACCTGATCTTCAACGAGGAGTTGATGGGTGCGGTGGAAGAAATGAAGTCGCTGATCCTTGCGGAGCGATGTCGCCGTTCCCGTCAGCTTCCCAAAGCACGCAGGGTATTTGACTTGGATGCATCTCTGTGATGTGAGCCCCTATGGTGCAAGATAAGGAGGCGTATCGTCGGAACAGACCGCACCAAAAGAGACCTCCTCCTGATTCCGGGTTTTCACGCGGTCAGGGAGAGCCTCCTCGATTCCGCGAGCAAAGTCCATGAAATCTGGATCGGGGAGGGGAAAAGAGGCTCCCGGCCGGGTGAATTGATACGTCTTGCAAGAGAGAAGGGCATTCCGGTGTCCATCAGGAAGCAGGAGGAGATAGCGCGTCTTGCACCGGGCATCAATCCCCAGGGCATCTTGGCCTTTGCCGAAGGTTTTGCCTACCTCGATCTGGAAGATCTCATAACCCTGGTTTCGGGTGGGAAGGGCTTCCGGCTCATCGTTGCAGCCGATCACATCACTGATCAAGGAAACCTCGGCGCCCTCATGAGAACAGCCGCTTTTTTTGGGGTCCAGGGCCTGATTCTGCCGAAAGACCGTTCAGCTCAGATAACAGGCAAGCTTCTGAAGCGAACTTCAGGGGCTTTTGTCACGCTTCCCGTGGCTCAGGTTGTCAATCTTCGAAGAGCCCTTGGCACGTTGCGGGACAGGGGTTTTTGGATCATCGGAGCCGCGGGGGAAGGCTCGGTGTCGATTTATGACTTTGACTGGCACAGGGATGCCGTCCTCGTCCTTGGAAGTGAGAGCAGGGGGCTCAGCCGGTCGGTGAGGGAGGGGTGTGATGCGCTGGTGAGGATTCCGGGCCGCGGCGCGGTGGAGTCCCTTAATGTGTCCGTTGCAGGCGGCATCATTCTCGGAGAGATCCATCGCCGGCGGGAAGAGGGAAAACCCTGAGGGCGCCTGCTGCAAGAAGGGCTTTTACGAGGGCGCACAACGGAAGTCCCACCACGTTCGTGTAAGATCCCGATATGCGCTCCACCATGAACGCTCCCAGTCCCTGAATGGCATAGCCCCCCGCCTTGCCGAAGGGCTCGCCCGAAGCCACGTACCCCTGGATTTCTTCCCGGGAGAGGGATTTCATGGTTACCCTCGTTACGACGGCTTCTGCGTGCGCCCGTTCCCCGGATGGATCCAGTAGACAGAACCCGGTCACCACATCATGTTCCCTTCCGCTCAGGCGAAGGAGCATGGATCGGGCTTCCTGCCCGTTCTCAGGTTTGCCGAGAATGAGCCGGTCCATTGCAACCACCGTGTCCGCACCCAGCGACCAGCTGCCCAAAGATTTGCCGAGAACGGCGCGGGCCTTTTTTTCCGCCAGGATGCAGGCGCTGCGCTCAGGCCTGTCCTCTTCGATATCCTCTTTGACTTCGCTTGAAAATGAGCGAAAAGGCAGTCTGATCTGCTCGAGAAGTCTCTTGCGTCTCGGGGAGGAGGAAGCGAGAAGAAGGGGCGATTTGTCGCTGATCGAAGAGAAGCTCACGGGGTTTCCTTCAATCTGAAGAGGGTTCTTGCGTTGACTGAGGTAGCGTGGGCAAGAGCCTTGAAATCCATCCCCCTCAGCCGAGCGATTTCCGAAGCGGTGTACCTGACATAAGCCGGTTCGTTGCGCTTACCCCGATGCGGCGCCGGGGAAAGGAAAGGGGCATCTGTTTCCACCATGAGGCGTTCCAAGGGGATCCTTGAGGCTACCTCCTGAACGAGAGCAGCTTTCCTGTAAGTCACGGTCCCTGGGATGGAAACGTAGAATCCCAAATCCATGAAGGAAACGGCCGTCTCATAGTCGCCTGAAAAACAGTGGATGACCCCGCCCGAAGGAAATTTCTTTTTCTTCAGAATTTCGACGAGCTGTTCGTGAGCATCCCGATCATGGATGATGACAGGAAGGCCCATCTCTCCGGCCATGTCGAGCTGGCGTTCGAAGGCCTCGATCTGGCTGTCAGGCGGGGAATGGCGGCGGAAAAAGTCCAGGCCGATTTCTCCCCAGGCCACGACTTCCGGGGCTTCGGCTAAGTAGACCAGTTCCTTCAGCGCTTGGGCGTCCAAGGTTTTGGCATGGTGGGGGTGGTGTCCTACGGAAGCGTGGATGGACCGGTTCCGACCGGCTATTTCAACGGCCTTTCGCGAACTGGGGAGGTCGATCCCAATGGTAATGATCTGCCGGACCTCCGCTTGCTGGGCCCTTGCGAGCACGGCCTCGAGGTCGCCTGCAAACTCCTCCATGTCCAGGTGAGCATGGGTGTCGATAAGCATCGATTCACTAGAAGCCTTTCGCTTTCTTGTTCATCCTTGAAGAGATTCTAGGAAAGTTTTCGGGGGTTTGCAAACAAATACCTTGCAAAATCCTGAGAATCCTATAGAATATTGAGATCTATTTAGACCGCGGGGTTTGCATATTCATGTCCCAGGGCGCCAGAAGCAATGAGCGGGTGGTGGTTGTCGACAAATCGCTTGAAGAACAACTGCACTTCCAAAAAAAACTTAATCAAATCACGAATCGCATTCACGCTGCAAAAGACACCAACGACATTCTCCTAAATCTTCAGAATGATATCCTGGGGCTCTTTGATGCTGAAAGAATTACCATCTACATGGTAGATGGCATCAAGAAACAGATTGTCTCGAAGTTCAAGACAGGCAACGAGATCGCTGAAATCCGTGTTCCCCTCGGCAGTGGAAGCATTGCGGGATATTGTGCCGCATCCGGGCGGCTCATCAACATTGAAAACGCCTATCAAGGCGATGAGCTCAAGGCGATCAACCCGGATCTCGTCTTCGACAATAGCTGGGATGAGAAAACAGGGTACAGAACTACACAGGTACTTGCAGCCCCGATATCTTACAACAAATACCTCCTCGGTGTCATCCAGCTCATCAACAAGAAATCGGGACGACCTTTCAATCAAGAGGATCATAACTCGGTCCAGGAGATCTCCAAGGTCCTTGGCGTCGCTTTCTTCAACAACCAGAAGGCAGCCCAAAAAAGAAGACCCACCAAGTTCGACTACCTCATCGCCAACAGCATCATCACCGAAAGGGACCTCGAGACGGTAATCTCCAATGCCAGAAAATCCAAGAAGCCGGTGGAAACGGTCCTTATGTCCGACCTGCAGGTTTCCAAGGACGACATCGGCAAATCTCTGGCGGCCTACTACAAAACCCGGTTCATTCCCTTTGATGAAAAAATGGTGATTCCGGGCGAGGTATTGAAAGGCCTGCGACCCAGTTTTCTCAAGAACAATATCTTTGTTCCCGTTTCCCAGAACGGCGTCAAGGTCGTCATCGCGATGGAAAACCCTGACTATCTTCCTGCCAGGGACACGATTCGGAGACTGATTCCAGGCAGGGAATTCGAGTACTGCGTCGCCCTCAGGGAGGACATCTTCAAGATGATCGACCTGTTTTTTGACGTGAGGAGGTCGGGTCTGCTTGAAGAGGGCGGGAGCATTGAGGAAATCCTGGGACAGCTGGAGTCAAGCGACGATGAGATGGCCGATGAGGCGGAAAGATTCAGCGAGGAGGACAGCGCCATTGTCCAACTCGTAAACAAAATGATCGTGGACGCCTATAACCGGAACGCCTCCGACATCCACATCGAGCCAAGGCACGGGAAGCAAAACGCACACATCCGCTTCAGGATTGACGGGGCCTGCCAGCTCTACCAGACGATTCCCTACACATACAAAAGGGCTATTGTTTCCAGACTCAAGATCATGTCGGATCTTGATATTTCAGAGAGGCGGCTGCCCCAGGACGGGAAAATCAAATTCAAGAAATACGCTCCCCTTGACATAGAGCTCCGGGTAGCCAGCATCCCTACCGCCGGCGGAAACGAAGACGTGGTCTTGCGACTTCTGGCGGGCGGCGAGCCGATTCCCCTCGAAAAAATGGGCATGAGTGAAAGAAATTACAAGGTTTTTGTGGAAATGATCACGAAGCCCTACGGCATTGTCCTTGTGGTCGGCCCGACTGGGAGCGGCAAGACCACGACCCTGCATGCCGCCTTGCACTACATCAACAAGCCTGAAACCAAGATATGGACCGCGGAAGACCCTGTTGAAATCACGCAGGAAGGACTTCGCCAGGTTCAGGTCCATCCCAAAATCGGATTCGATTTTGCAACGGCCATGAGGTCTTTCCTGCGAGCCGATCCGGATGTGATCATGGTGGGCGAGATGAGAGACCATGAAACCGTGGCCACAGGCATAGAGGCTTCCCTCACCGGCCACCTGGTTTTCAGTACCCTCCACACCAACAGCGCCCCTGAGACCATCACCCGTTTGCTGGACATGGGGATGGACCCTTTTAATTTTGCCGACGCCCTTCTGGGAGTTCTGGCGCAAAGATTGGTGAGAACCCTCTGCTCTGACTGCAAGGAGAAATACCATCCCACCAACGAGGAATTCGAAACCCTGGTGCGATCCTATGCCGGGGATTTCAATAAGCTGGGAATCGCTCACAACAGCGACCTCGTGTTGTGCCGGCCCAAGGGGTGTGCCAAATGCGGAAATACCGGATACCGTGGCAGGACGGGCATCCATGAGATCCTGATTGGATCAGACGCCCTCAAATCTTTGATTCAGAGCCGGGCACGCATGGAGGAGATCCGAGCTCAAGCGGTGGAGGACGGAATGACGTCCCTCATGCAGGACGGAATTCGCAAGGTGTTTTTGGGTATGACGGACCTAATCCAGGTTAGAAAGGTCTGCATCAAATAAGAAAGCGCCCGAATCAGCCGATCCAGGCGCTTTTCTCATTCCACGGCGTTCAGCTTACTTGTCCGACTCGGATTCCCTATTGTCGCTCAAGCCTTGAGGCTGCAGATCCATCATCTTTTCCATAAGCAGCTCTCCCAAGTTCGATGTAGCCTGACTCTGCTTCTTCACGATGTTCCTATGAATTTCTCTTTCAGCGCTTTCTTCCAGTTTGCGTACAGAAAGCCCGATCTTCTTATCTTTTTGCGATACGTGAACGATCTCTGCCTGGATCTCATCATTCACGTGAAATTCGCTGAGAGGGTTGTCTTCTTTGCTCCCGGCAGGCATTTGCGAGACATGGATAAGCCCTTCTATTCCTGCTTCCAACTCCACGAACACGCCGAAATCGGTGACGCTCTTCACCACACCGGTCACCCGGTCGCCGCGTCGATATTTCTCAGGGATCACATCCCATGGATCGGGAGTCAGCTGCTTGATTCCCAGGGAAAAGCGCTCATTTTCCTTGTCGATGTCCAAAATTACAGCCTGAACCTGGTCCCCTTTCTTGTAAAGCTCTGAAGGGTGGTCGATTCTTTGAGTCCAAGAAATATCCGATATGTGGACAAGACCGTCGATACCTTGATCGATGCCGACAAATATGCCGAAATTGCTGATGTTTTTTATCTTGCCCTCAATGATGGCTCCCACGGGATACTTTTCGGCGATCGTGTCCCAAGGATTGGGCTCCAGTCTTTTCATGCTCAGGAAAATCCTCTTTTTCGCAACATCGACACTTAAGACTACGGCTTCGACGGCATCCCCGATACTCACCACTTGGGAAGGATGTCTGATCCTTCCTGTCCAAGACATCTCAGGCACTTGTATCAAACCCTCGATACCTTCTTCGAGTTCGACAAAGGCCCCATAGTCGACCAGGCTCAAGACCTTGCCTGTTACTCTGGCATTGACAGGGTACCGATTGTGGACCTCGACCCAAGGGTCGGGGTTCATCTGCTTGAGTCCAAGGGAGACTCTCTCTTTCTCTCGATCAAATTTCAGCACCTTAACGGTTATCTCATCGCCCACCTTGTACAGAGCGGAAGGGTGACTCACCCTTCCCCAGGACATGTCCGTAATGTGAAGGAGACCCACGATTCCGCCGAGGTCGACAAACAGCCCATAATCCTTGATGTTCGTCACGATACCATGAAGCACTGCATCTTTCTTGATCGTCTCAAGCGTTTTTTCCCGCAGCGCCTTGATTTCAGCTTCCAAGGCGGCCCTGCGAGACAGAACGATGTTTTCCTGACTCTTTTCGTATTTCACGACCTTGAAATCGTGCTCGGTTCCCACGAGGGTGCTCAAGTCCCTGACCGGCCTCATGTCAGCCTGAGACCCAGGCAGAAAAGCCCGCAACCCGATATCCACGGAAAGGCCGCCTTTTACCAGAGAAACGATTTTTCCCCGGATGGTTTCCTGCTTCTTGAAAGCCTCCTCAACGTCATCCCAAACCTTGGCTTTCCCTGCCTTTTCTTTACTAAGGATAATTCTGCCGTCTTTGTTTTCTTTCCGTACCAGAAGGACGTCCACCTTGTCGCCAACTTTGGCTGTCAAGCGACCGTCAAGATTGAGAAACTCCGAGGTTCGAATTTGGCCTTCCGATTTGTAGCCGATGTCGACGAGGACGAATTCCTCATCGATCTGGACGATTTCACCGCTGACAACCTTGCCTTCCTGGATGCTCTGCAAGCTTTCTTCATAAAGCTCCATGAAGCTTTGGCCTTCAGGGGTGTTCCCCTCGGTTTCATAACTCGCTTCTTCTTTGGGTTCTCCTGCATGAGTGTGTCTTATTTTTTCCATGAATCTCGATGCTCCAGTGGATTTTCACGGTTCCCAATTCGGATATGCCGCTTCAAGCGAGCGGCCCCGTTTCGTAGAACGAAATGAGCCCACCCACAGGGTGAGCTCCCATGAATTAAAACCATGATAACCCATTTTTCGCCAAAATCAAGTTATTTTAAACGTGAGGATCTCCTTTCCTCTCGCTTCCGGAAGCCCGGCTCTTGAGTCCGCTAAAGCGTGACCACCTTGTCTGCCAATTGCATGGCGGTCACGATATCCAGCATGTTGGTCGTCTCACCCACTCGCTTTTTATCCAGCAGATTAAAATGGGTTAAACAAGTGCCGCAGACCAGAATGGCGAGCCCGTGCTTTTCGTATCCTTGTAACACTTCGAGGATTTCGGAACCGTCGATGGTCAGCTTTACACCGTTGTTGACAAAAACAAGGCGCCAAAGCTCACCGCCAATCTCTTGCAGGGTTTTGATAAAGCTGATGATGAGTTTTTTCCCGAGTTCCTCGTCTCCGTGGCCCATGCGATCCGTGGCGATCAGGACCATGATCTTCTGCTTTTCCGAAGAAAGCTCAGGGTCAAGCGAAGGCTCGTGTGTTCCTGCCGTTTCCGCGCGTTTTGCGGTAATCTGAAAGTCGGATCCTTTTTGCTCAATGGAGATTTCGAATTTCCTTGTTCCCAGGAATCGCGACACATTTTCTTTTGCAGCCTGGTTGTCGACGAGCACCTTGATTTCGGAGAGCTTCTCCTGTTCAAGAAGCTCTTTTGTCTGCAACACCGGGGCCGGACAGGCCAGACCGCGGCAATCCAGTTCCTTGGTCATAAAGTCCCTCCTTGCTATTGGACGAGGATTCTCCCCTTGGGTTCGGCGACGACTTCTCCCACGATGGTTGCGTCGTGAATCCCTCCAGCCCTGAGATCATGAAGCAGGTCCTTCGCTCTTTCCGGTGCGACGCTCAGCAACAAACCGCCCGATGTTTGGGGATCAAAGAGCACATCCTGCAGAATCCGATCTACGGTCGGTGCGAAATCCACCATCGACAGCCTGAATTCCCTGTTCCGATAAGCGCCGGCGGGCACCAATCCCATGGCTGCGTACTCGGTGGTTTCCGGGAAAACGGGAATACTTGAAGCTCCAATCCGGGCTCCGCAACCGGAACCGACCACCATTTCCGAGAGATGACCGAGGAACCCAAAGCCGGAGATGTCCGTGCATGCATGAACAGGGTATCCCGTCATAACGTCGGCCGCGTTCTTATTTAAGGTTGCCATGCTCTCCGTCACCTGAGCAATCATTTGCTTCGAGGCCAGGCCCCCTTTGATTGCGGTGTTGATGATGCCGGTCCCGAGCGGCTTGGTGAGAATGAGGCTATCTCCGGGTTTAAGGTTCTTTTTGGTGAGAACACGGTCAGGGTGGATAAAACCTGTAACGGAGAGGCCGTACTTGAGTTCCGGATCCTCGATGGTGTGACCCCCAACCAAAACCACCCCCGCTTCCCGCATCTTGTCCAATCCCCCCTCGATGATGCTTCTCAGAACAGAAATGTCCATATCTCTTATGGGAAAGGCCACCAGATTCATCGCGGTCCTGGGAACGCCGCCCATCGCGTACACATCACTGAATGCGTTGGCCGCTGCGATTTGCCCAAAAGAGAATGGGTCATCCACGATTGGGGTAAAAAAATCAACTGTCTGAATGAGAGCGAGCTCGTCGGACACCCTGTAAACCCCGGCATCATCGGCCCGATCAAGGCCCACAATGAGATTCGGGTCTGTGGGCAATTCGAGCCCGCAAAGTGCTTTGTCCAGGTCCCCCGGCGCGAGCTTGGACGCTCAGCCTGCCCCCCTCACCGTTTCAGTGAGGCGGGGTGTGCTCTTTCCTGACATCTACCGGCCTCCTCGAAGTCACAAATTAAAACATAAGTCAGGGACGTCGATTTTACAAACAGGAAATCCCGATAGATTATGTTCCAAAACTTGGAAAAACCGATCTGAGAGCATCAGCTCGAGACGAGTCCGGCAGATATCGACTGTCGGGGAGGCAATATCACCGGATGGGTTTGGCGATTTCCTGTTTTCTGGATGCTTCGAGGAGAAATTCGACAAATGCTTTGCACGGCGGTGAAGCAGTCCGTCTTCGATCCATGATGAGGTAGACGTGTCGAAACATCGGCAGTCCCTTGATTCTCAGGAGGTTGAGGATTCCGGCCTTGATTTCCGTTTCCAAAGCCAGAGATGAGAGGATCGAAATCCCAAGGCCTGCCTTGATTCCCTCTTTCACGGCTGTTGAGGTCCCGAAGCGCGCAACCACATGTAACGATTCCACTCCTCCCTGTCCGGCTTCCTGCAAAAGCGCTTCAGCCACCTGCAAGGTTCCGGAGCCCGATTCCCTCGCGATGAAGGGCTCCTCGTACAACTCCTTCAATGTCACCGTCTTTTTCCCAGCCAAGGGATGCGACGCAGGGACGGCAACTACCAATTCATCCGCCCAGAGCTCATGAGTGTCGAGGGTTTTGTTCGAGCTTTTTGATCCGATCACCCCAAGCTCAAAGCGACCTTCCAAAACCCTTGTTTCTATCTCTCGAGAGTCACCGATGGAGAGGGAGACCATGACGAAAGGGTGCTGTTTCCCAAAACGGCCGACCAGATTCGGAAGAATGTATTCACCGGGAATGGTGCTGCAGCCGAGATGGATCGTCCCTTTTCTGATGCCGAGAAACGCTTCCACCTCCAGACAAACCCGGCGTTTCATTTCCAAAAGCGTCAGAGAATGCTTGTACAGGAGCTCCCCCACCTTTGTGGGAACAACTTGCCTTCCCAGTCGATCCAACAACTTCGCCCCCACAGCGCTCTCAAGGTTCGAGATTCGCTCGCTCACAGAAGCTTGCGCGAGATGCACGGCTTCGCCTGCTTTTGAGAAACTTCCGAGCTCGACGACCTTTCGAAAAATCTCCAGCTGGCGGAGGTCGAAATCAACAGAAGGCATGCTGTGGGGGAGGGTTTTTTTCATGGAATTGAGTCATAGGGATCCATCACTTGCGGTTCGTCATGCCTGATTCAAACCGTTGAGGATGTTTCGGGGAAGAACTTCTCTACTGCCGACGGGCGTCTTCCATCTTGAGGACATCTTTCAAGGAGGTCTCCTTGAAATGCTTCATCATGAGGCTCAGGGCTTTTCCCCAGACCGGCCTTATAGCGCAGCCGGCCGTATTTTCACAAACGTTCGGGTCTTTAAGACAGTCGGCAAAGGTAAATTTGGATTCCAGAATATCGAGAACCTCCCAAAGGCTTATTTTTTCCGGCGCCTTTGCGAGCATGTGCCCGCCTCTTGGTCCTCGCACGCTGTTGATCAATTTGGCTTTCTTGAGAGGAATCACGAGCTGCTCGAGGTATTTGACAGGAATACTCTGGTTCTTCGAGATCTGGGACATGCTGATCGGCCCATAGCCGTAATGTTTGGAGAGCTCGATCATGAGTCTTGTTCCGTATCTTCCTCTGGTGGATAATTTCATAAGCCCTGGTTCCTTTGGTTGAACATGGGTGATTGGAAACGGGATGCTGATTGCCGAATTACCTGCCCCTAAAGGGCTTCCCCCGGCAGCCGGCAGAAACGGTCCTTGCTGCAAGAAAAAACATACTATGGAGGTATGGTTAGAATGTCAAGACCTATCGCAATATACTCAGGACATTGACAAACAAGGCCGGATGAGATAGCTCTCCAAAAATCACAAGGCAATAGGATGGGTATCCCCATGGAAAACGAGGAAGAAAGCGAAGGATGTCTGAAAAGCTGTGCGAAGGTGGAGGTTCCTTCCCAGGAGGAGCTTTCCGCTCTTCAGGCCATGCGCCGCATCAAAGAGAGGGTGAGAACTCTGAGGGGCAGGCTTTCCGCTGTTTCTTCGGGCAAGATTGCGGCTACGCCGGGTGAGAGAGTAGCTCTCGAAGAGGAGATAAAAAAGCTTAGGTCCGAGTGGGACATCCTGGAAGAAGTGAGGAAGCAGGCTGCCCACGAGAGAATGGTCCTGTTAGGCCATGAGAAACCCTCCCGCTCCCTGTAAACGCGATATCGGCAAGAAAAACGAAGGAGCCAACCGCTTTCGCTTATTCGGGAGGATGCTTGCATGCGGAGCCCATGGCTCCCGGATTTTCCGGAGATCTTGAAACCACAAAAGCCCGATTTGAACAACAAAGGGGGATGCAAAATGAAATCGCGGGCCGTCGTTTATCTTGTGGGAATGTTTTTCTTCTGCATACCGACCGATCTCATGATCTTGTCTGCCGCAGAAGGCGAAGGGAAAGTGACCCACACGCTTGAGAGGAGCATCTCCGAGGCAATGACAAACAGCTACAAGCTAAAAGCCCGGCAAGAGAGAAAAGCACAGGCCGAGTTCGGGAAGAACCAGGCGAGGGCGGAATTCTTGCCCAAACTCGGTACTGCCTACAGCTACAACCGACTGGACGAACCCCGAATATTCCGGTCGACTCTTCAACCGGATATGGATATTGCTGTGAGCAGTCGGAACAATTATCGATGGTCGGCGTTCATGAGGCAGCCTCTCTTTACCGGATTTGCCTTGCTGAGCGCCTACAGACTGGCTGAGCTCGGCATCGATGAATCCGAGCTGGAATTCGACCTCGAAAAAATGGACCTTGTCCTGAGGGTGAAAGAGGCTTACTTCAATGTCCTTGCGGCGGACAAGGCTGTGGAGGTTGCGGAAAAGGATGTCGAATCCAGAACCTGGACCCTGAAAGTGGCGAGAAGTTTTTTTGATGTGGGGATGATTCCGGTCAATGACGTGCTCAGAGCGGAGGTGGAGTTCGCCAACACGGAGCAGGCTCTTGTCAGAGCCAGGAATGCGGCCATGGTGACTCGGGCTCAGTTCAACACGGTTCTCGTTCGCCCGATCCACGCGACTGTGGTCCTCGAGGACATTCTCACCTACAGCACGATCGAGGGCGACTATGAAACCTACGTGGAAAATGCATTGGCGAACCGGCCGGAAATAAAAATTCTTGATACCAATCTGCTCCAGGCAAACCAGCGTATCCGGTTGGCCAAGAGCAAATACTATCCAGAAGTCAGCTTGAGCTATGAGTACATCAAGGAGGGCGACGACCTTTCCGTGTCCGGGAGTCCTTTCCACGACTCCAACCGATGGGAAGCTTTAGCCGTTTTTTCGTGGACCTTCTGGGAATGGGGGAAGACATACTATGCGGGGAGGGAACAGGAGAGCTTGATGAGGCAGCTGGTGCATGCCAAGGAAGATGTGGAGAACGGGATTCGACTCGAAGTTAAAGACGCTATCCTAGACCTTGAAACGGCCGAGAAAAACATCCCTACCACTGAAAAGGCGGTGAAGCAAGGCGAAGAAAACCTTCGAGTCAACGAGGAAAGATACAAGGCGCAGGTCACCACCATCACCGACCTGCTTGACGCCCAGACTCTTCTCGCACAGGCGAGGGTGAACTACTATCGGGCCCTCTATGACCACAATCTGGCGAAAGCCCGTCTTGAACGAGCCACGGTAACCTACGCGGGAGGAGGGGACTAACCGGTCGTGGGTTGTTCGTTGCAGCAGGAGCACACATCCGTGAAAACCTGTTCTCCTAAGAGAAGACAAGAGGAAACTCATAACGGACGTTGTCCATGATCCAGTTCTTTCGCGTCTCCAAATACTTTGGTGCTATAGCGGCGCTCAAGGATGTGTCCGTCAGAATTCGCAAAGGCGAGTTCGTTTTCCTGACCGGCCCGAGCGGTGCGGGTAAAACCACCCTTCTGAGACTCATGTTTGGAGCGGACCATCCGACGGAAGGTCAGATTCTCATTAACGGCATCAATCTCAGCCGTGTCGGGGGGCCCAAGCTTGATTTTCTGAGAAGGAAAATCGGGTTTGTCTTTCAAGATTTCAAACTCCTGCACCGGAGGACCGTTCTGCAGAACGTGGCCCTTGCCTGCGAAGTCACGGGGGAGAAATGGACGACTACGAGAAAGAAAACCCACCACCTTCTGAAAGCGTTGGGGCTCGCGGCAAAAGAGCAGGCTTACCCCTTGGAACTCTCGGGTGGAGAACAGCAGAGGGTGGCGATTGCTCGGGCCATGATCAATGATCCTCTAATCCTGCTGGCCGACGAACCGACGGGCAACCTTGACCCGGAGATCACCAGGGAGATCATGATTCTGTTCAGGAGCATCAATCTTCGAGGGACAACGGTGGTCATTGCCACCCACAACAAAGAACTCCTCAGGAACACAGACCAGAGGATCGTATCCCTGCAAAACGGCACGATCCGAGAATAAGCGACTATGGAGCAAATGAGGCTATGGCTGTATTATTTCAAACATGCTTTCGGAAGCATTTCGGGTAATCGGATCGTCTATTTCATCAGCACGGCCACGATCTCTATCTCGCTCCTTCTTTTCGGCGCCTTTGTCTTCACCTCAGCGAATTTCAGCAACTGGGTTCAGGGTTGGGAAAAGTCCTTGTCCCTCTCCGTGTATCTCGAGGACGGGCGGGAAGAGCAGCAAGAGGACCAAATCAGAAAAGCAATAGAAAAGCTGCCCGGAGCGGAGATCAAGGAGTTTATCTCCAAGGATAGAGCTATGAGCCAGTTAGCCGAAACGCTTGGGTCTCAGGCAGGGCTTTTGGATGGCCTGACCGTGAACCCCTTGCCTGCATCCTATGAGATCGTTTTCCGGAACGGAAATCTGAGCCGAGAGGAATTGAAGCACATCAAGGAGAATTTGGAAAAGGTGGAAGGGGTGGATGAGGTTCAGTACAGCGAGCAATGGTTGGAGCAGATTGAAGGTTTCGTATACATCTCCAGGGTTTTCGGCTTCATTGTGGGCGGACTCCTTTGCTTGGCGGTGCTGTTTATCGTGACAAACACCATCAAACTGGCCATCTACTCCCGCCGGGATGAAATTGAGATTTACAAGCTCGTGGGCGCAACCGATTGGTTCGTGAAAGTTCCTTTTCTTATCGAAGGGGCGGTGCAGGGGGTTCTCGGCGCGGTGGTCGCCCTCACGGTCCTGTTTGTGGGCTATTCCCTGTTCACGGTGAGAACCATCCGGCTTTTCGGATTGCCGGGCATGGATATCATCTTTCTCACTGCAGGACAGTGTGCGCTCATTCTTTTTTTGGGGTTGGTGCTTGGTTTGATAGGGAGTTTTGTGGCCATTGGACGGTTTTTCAGGTTCTGAGTGAGAGACTTTTCGGGGGATCACTGGGGTGGGACGGGTCGTCGTTTTTCTTTTCATTCAGATTGCCCTCTGCGGCCTTTTGCAGCAAGGCTTTGCAATCGCTTGGGCGGAAAGGGCGGGCGGCCGGGATCAAATTGATCGCCTCGAAGAAGACCTGCTAAGGGAAAGAGAACAGTACTTGAGGTTCAGGGAAAAGGAGAAAGACCTCCTCCAAAGCCTCACAGACCTTGAGGAACAAATCGAGGAGAAAAAAAAAGGCCTTCGGGAGCTCGAAGAAACCGCCGGCAGAATCAAGAAAGAACTCATCGATGGGCAGGCCAGGCTTGCATCGCTTGAAACCGACTTGAGTGATCTGGAAAACCGTTTGGGACATCGGCTGGACGCGTTTTATCGGTATGCAAAAAGAGGGTATGCCAGGCTCTTCACCACTGCCGATGGATTGGACAGCTTGAGAAAGCAGATCAAGTACCTGAAAGCGATCACGAAGGAAGACCTCGGCCTCATGCAGAATCTGGCAGGCCTGCGGCAGCAATATCGGAAAGAACTTGCAGGGGTGAGGGATCGTTTGGCAGGTCTGGAAACGCTTGAGAAAGCGGAGAGCGTCAGGTTGACGGAACTCAAAGAAGACATTGACCGACGGGTCGTACTGCTCATGAGAATTCACAGAGAAAAGGAGTTTTATTTTACGGCCGTCAAGGAATTGGAACTGGCGGCCCAAAACCTCAAGGCCACGCTGCTCAGCCTGGAAAGGGAGGGCGATGCCGAGGCGGTTCCGCTCCCTGGCGGGTTTGCGGAGTCGCAGGGAGAGCTGGTTCCTCCCGTGAAGGGGAAAATTATCCGGGATGCAGGCGCAAACGGCCAGAAAGGAATTCTCATCGAAGCACTATCCGGCTCGGAGGTCATAGCCGTGTTTCCTGGAAGAGTGGACTTTTCCGGGGCGTTGAAAGGATATGGGGAAGTCATCGTGATCAACCACGGGAACCGATATTTCACTGTTTCAGCCCAATTGGGCAAGAGAGCCAAAGAGAAGGGTGAAAACGTCAAGAAGGGAGACGTGATCGGGGTCCTTTCAGAATCGAGCTCCCCCCGGAGTGCGAGTCTCTATTTTGAGATCAGGATGGGTGTTATGAACGTGGACCCATTGAAGTGGCTAAAAGTTCATTGACCGTGCCGGAGGGGGTGGGTTATCATAAGACAGGCATTTTACCTGGAATAGGAGCGGAATTATGAGGCCAGTCAACAAGAAAACATTCCTTCAAATTACCCTTCTGTCCCTCTTGGTGGGGACGATCCTTTTCTTCAACGGAACTTCTCGGCTCGTTACGGCAGGAACAGGGGAAATCTATCAGAATATTGAACTGCTAACGGAAGTGATTCGGAAGATCGAGAAGATCTACGTGGAGCCGCAGGATGCGCAAAAGCTTATTCAGGGCGCCATCAAGGGAATGGTTCAGGGGCTGGACCCTCATTCCTCTTTCCTGACCAAAGAGGAACATCAGGACTTGCTCATCGAAACCAAGGGTAGTTTCTCAGGGGTGGGGATCGAAATTACCGTGCGGGACAATTTCTTGACTGTGGTTTCTCCTATCGAGGGAACCCCCGCTTACAAGGCGGGCATCCAGGCCGGAGACAGGATTATCAAGATCGATGGTAAGCCCACGGCCGACATGACGCTGCCTGAAGCGGTAAGGAGTATTCGAGGGGAACGGGGAACCAAGGTGAACCTTACCATCATGCGGGAACCGGGAGATAAACCTTTGGAATTTACCGTAACCAGAGAATTGATCCCCATTCGGAGCGTTCGAAGCTATCTCCTTACGCCGGAGATTGCGTATGTTCGCATCACCAATTTCCAGAGCAAGACGTCTGGGGATCTTGAAGCAGTCCTGCAAGAGATTGAGAAGGAGCAGGAATTGAAGGGGCTGATTCTGGATCTCAGAAATAACCCGGGAGGCCTGTTGTCACAAGCGATCGAAGTCTCCGATCTTTTCCTGGATGCCGGGGTCATTGTGAGCACCAAGGGCAGAGACTCCTCTCAGGATATGAACGCCACGGCCCACAAGGACATTGTTGAAAGGAACTATCCGATCATCGCCCTGGTCAACGGCGGGAGCGCGAGCGCGGCGGAAATAGTGGCCGGTGCGCTGCAGGACAACAAGAGAGCCATCATTCTTGGCACCAGGACTTTCGGCAAGGGCTCAGTCCAGACCATCATTCCCCTCAGCGACGGCTCGGGGCTCCGGCTGACGACTGCTATGTACTACACTCCCAACGGACGGTCGATCCAGGCAAGCGGAATCTCACCGGACATTGAACTTAAATTCATTCCCCCTCCGGATGAGGAAAAAGACGACCCAAACGTCGTGAGAGAGCAGGACCTGAAGGGGCACATGCAGAATGAGCGCGATCTTCCAACAGAGCCCGAGAAGACGGAAGAGGAGAAAGAATCGGAAAAAAGAGTGAAGGACCTGATTGAAAGAGACAACCAAGTCCGCAGTGCTCTCCAACTGCTTCAAACGTGGAATATCTTTTCGAAGACCAAGACAGTTTTGTGAAACATGTTCATCGGTTTGATGCTCGGCTGATCGATCCCTTGCGGGTTCCAGCCGTTGCGAGGAGGATAACGCGATGATGAAGGTGCCATTGCTTGATTTAAAAAAACAGTTCGATTCCATCAAGACGTCAATCATGGCTGTCACGGAGGAGGTTTACGGCTCCCAGCAGTTCATTCTCGGACCCAAGGTCAAGGAACTGGAAGAGAAGGTTGCCGACTACTGCCGGTGCCGATTTGCCGTGGGGGTGTCTTCAGGAACGGATGCACTTCTGGTTTCATTGATGACCGCCGGCATAGAGCCCGGTGATTTTGTGATCACAACCCCCTACACTTTTTTCGCCACAGTGGGCTGCATTTCCAGGGTGGGGGGCTCCCCCGTGTTTGTGGACATTGAACCGGATACATTTAACATGGATCCACTCAAGCTCAAGACGACCCTGGCTGAGATGGGAGAGGAGCAGCGTGCAAGGATCAAGGCAATCATGCCAGTCCATCTGTTCGGCCAATGCGCGGATATGGAACCGATTCTCGAAGTGGCCGATCAGTGCCACCTGGAGGTTATCGAGGATGCGGCTCAGGCGATCGGCTCCGAATATGCTTTTGGAGACGGTACGGTGAAGAGGGCAGGCTCCATGGGAAGTTACGGTTGTTTTTCCTTTTTCCCCTCCAAGAACCTGGGGGCTTTTGGGGACGGCGGGATGGTGACAACCAATTCTCGGGAGATCTATGACCGTCTCGTCATTATGCGGGGACACGGCGCCCAACCGAAATATTACCACAAGGTGATCGGGGGGAATTTTCGACTCGATGCCCTTCAGGCGGCCATCCTGATTGTCAAGCTGGCTCATCTGGACGAGTGGACGGCCAAAAGGCAGGAAAACGCGTCTCTTTATAGAAGGCTTTTCGAGACGGCAGGGATGAAAGAAGTCACGTTGCCTCTTGAAAAATCCAAGAGGCATATCTACAATCAGTTTGTAATCAAGGTGGACAGGAAAAGAGATGAACTCAGGAGGTTCTTGAATGAACACGGAGTAGGGTCGGAAATCTACTACCCTCTCCCCCTTCACATTCAGGAATGCTTTAGGCACTTCGGGTTTGAAGAGAACGATTTTCCGGTATCCATGGCTGCGGCGAAACACAGCCTGGCCCTACCGATCTTTCCTGAACTCACTGAGAACCAGATTAGATACGTAGTTGATAAGATTGGAGAATTTTTCGTAAAGCCCGCATGATTTTTTTTTCGCTTTATGTGTTCTTTTTTCTTGACAGGAGTTAGTGGGATCATTTAACCTACGTGTCTGCCTGGGGATCGAACGAAAAAACTTGACAACCAAGTTCAGGGATTTTAGATTCGATTCCAGGGTTTGCTCTTTGAAAACTAAATAGTGATACCGTGTAGGTCCCTGTAACAAAAAACAATGGATCATGAACGATCCCAGAATTTAACTGGAGAGTTTGATCCTGGCTCAGAATGAACGCTGGCGGCGTGCATAACACATGCAAGTCGAACGAGAAAGCGTCCTTCGGGATGTGAGTAAAGTGGCGCACGGGTGAGTAACGCGTGGGTAACCTACCCCTCAATCTGGAATAACTTCGCGAAAGCGTTGCTAATACCGGATACTGTCCAGAGAGCCGTGGCTTTCTGGATGAAAGGTGACCTCTCCATGGAAGTTGCCGTTTAGGGATGGGCTCGCGTCCCATTAGCTTGTTGGTAGGGTAATGGCCTACCAAGGCGATGATGGGTAGCTGGTCTGAGAGGATGATCAGCCACACTGGCACTGAAACACGGGCCAGACTCCTACGGGAGGCAGCAGTGAGGAATTTTGCGCAATGGGGGAAACCCTGACGCAGCAACGCCGCGT
>JAWOJI010000347.1:0-14653 GCA_046481735.1 Desulfatiglandales bacterium
TTTTCGGAACACCTGCGGTTGTTGTGAACGATCAGGTGAAGTGCGTCGGCAAAATACCGACAAAGGAAGAAATCAAAGAGTGGATCACAGTGAATAAGTGAGGTGCATTTTGGGCAAGAACATGGAAAACGCGAAAGAAGAAAAGCGTAGTCTCGTCAAGAACAAATACGGGGCCATTGCAAAAGGGGATCCTGATCTATGTGTATCGTCCTGTTGCACAGGGTCTTCTCCTCTCGTCAACATCATGAGTGTAAGCAAAGCCCTGGATTACACGGAAAGCGATCTTCATTTGGCGCCTGGCGAGGCGAACCTCGGCCTTGGCTGCGGGAACCCCATCAGCAGGGCAAGGTTGATGCCTGGGGAGACCGTGCTTGACCTTGGAAGCGGCGCAGGATTCGATGCTTTTCTGGCTGCAAAGCAGGTGGGGGAGACTGGAAAGGTGATAGGCGTGGATATGACGCCGGAGATGGTTGAGAAAGCGAAATCCAATGCAAGAAACCTGGGAATGTTTAATGTGGACTTCCGGCAGGGAGAAATCGAAAAACTCCCCGTTGAGGATCAATGCATTGATGTGGTCATCTCCAACTGCGTGATCAACCTTTCTCTGGACAAATCGGCCGTGTTCGGGGAAATCCACCGCTCCCTGAAGCCGGGGGGGCGCATTGTTATTTCAGACATTCTCAGTTCCGGGGAAATTCCCGAAGCGATCCGCAACAACCCGGCTGCTTACACCGGCTGAGTGTCCGGCGCGATTTCACCCGATGAGGTGAAAAAGATTCTCTCCGATTTGGGCTTTGAACAGATTACCATCAGCCCGAAGGAACGAAGTGACGAGATCATCCGCAGTTGGAATGTGGTTGAAGCTGCAGAAAAAGTGGTTTTTTCCGCTTACATTGAGGCGGTGAGGCCTCAAGCGTTTTTTGAAGGAGGGTAGCGTGAAACGGAAAAGCAGGATCATCACCGCAGGTGCGATCGTCCTTGCAGCGGTTTTGGCCGTTTTTCTCTTATACGACAGAAAGGGCGAAGCCACGGTGCTTGCCACGGTGAACGGCCAGGCGATTACGCTCGACCGCTTCCTCCGAGAAGTGGACACTGTCGAAGAGCCAACCAGGGGCATGTTCAAGGAGGACCCGGCCAAGTACCTGGACCTCATGATTATGAAAATGCTCGTGCTTCAGGAGGCGCGCAGCCAAGGTTTTGAAAAGGGCAAGGAAGAAGAAGACGATATGATCCGGGAGTTTCTGGAAAAGCGTTTTTCTACGCCGCCCGATGTAAGCGAAAAAGAGGTAGAGAGTTTCTTTAAGGCCCACAAAGACAGGATGGGAGACATGCAGCTTGAACAGGCGGCGCCCATGATCGAGCAACTTCTCAGCCAGGGAAAACAGGAAGAAGAATACATGAGCTTCCTGGATGAGCTTCGAAGCAAAGCGAACGTAGAGATCGATCATGATCGTCTGAAAGCAATTGCAGCCAAAACCACCGACGGTACCAATACAAAGGAGGAATTCTACAGCGCTCTAAAAAGCGGCAGGCCGATCCTCGTCGATTTCGGGGCCAACAGTTGTATCCCCTGCCGCCAGTTAAGGCCCATCCTCGATGAAATCAGAAAAGAGAAAGCCGGGAAGGTCGAAGTGCTTGTGATCGACGTTTACAAGCATCAGGACCTGTCCAGGGAATACAAGGTGCAGGTGATCCCCACTCTTGTTTTCTTTGATGCAAACGGCAATGAGGTTTTTCGCACCCAGGGTTTCATGCCGAAGGCGGCTCTCCTGGAACACCTTGCGAAGATAGGCGTGGTTTAGAAGGTGCATCGGGGGTCCTTGAAAGCTTGAGTTCTTTTCGGACAACCAACAAGATAGGTGCAGGCGACAGTGCCGACCGGGGCCCAAAACGGTGATGACATTTCGATTGTCGGATGAGAAGGGAAATCGTTCATGACTGGCGTTCACATGCCGGGTTCTACAAGAACGAGGTGGATAAGGCCGGCCTCGATCCTGGCCAGGCTGATTCTCGGCGTTGTTTTTGTTTACGCGGGCATCGACAAGATCCTTCACCCCGGGCAATTTGCAGAAATCATCCACAACTATCAGATTCTTCCCGATCTGCTGATCAATCCCACCGCGATTATCCTTCCATGGCTGGAGCTGATTCTTGGGGCCTTTCTTCTGATCGGGGTCTGGCTCCCTGGGGCTGTTTTCCTCACCAATTTGCTCCTGGCAGTCTTTCTGGGGGCCATGGTGTTCAACCTGGCTCGGGGCCTGGATATCCATTGCGGATGCTTCAGCACTACGGTCGATCTTGGGGATGCGGCCGCACCGATGGTCTGGTACGTCATTCGGGACAGCCTTTTTATCGTGCCCGGCATCTTTCTTTTCTGGCACACCCTCTACTACCCAGCAGCGGCGAAAGGAATTGAATGAAGCGATCCCTTTTTTTTTCATTCCTCTGCCTTTGTTTTTTCGAGGCAGGTTCATTCCCTCCCCTTGCTCCTGCAGGAACCGACCCCAGGATGGTGATCGAGCAAGCCCGGGTCGATTTTGGGGAAGTTGAACAGTGGGATATCCTCACGCACACCTTTACGGTGACCAATACGGGAGACGATATCCTTAGAATCGAAAGGGTGAGCCCGGACTGAGCCTGTTCCGCGGCCGTCTTTGAGAAGGCCGTTCCTCCCGGCGGGAAAGGAAGAATCACCATTGAGGTCCGAACGCAGCAATACGTGGGCTACATTATCAAGAACGCGCGGGTTCACACGAACGATCCAGGAGCGAGAATGGCCGTGGTGACCATCACGGCTTTTGTCAAAGCCCCTATCTATGTCGTTCCCCCATATGCCAGTTTCTACGGCTCCGAGAAACGCGATCCGGCCGTGACCGTAGAGGTGAAAGCGGGGCTGGACAAGCCGCTCACCCTGGAGCCGGGCCCGTTCAGCCTTGAGGGAAAGGTGAACTATGAAATCCAGGAAATCCAGGAAGGCCGGATCTTTCATATTCATTTCAGGGATGTGGCAGGATCCTCCGAGGATTATAAAGGGTATCTGAACTTGAATACGAACTACCCTGAGAAACCCACGATCAATGTGCGCATCATCGGGCGGTTTCTTGGGACCGAAGGAAATCGAGACAAGGCCGCATTCAACACGGAGCCCGGCGCGGCCAAGCTCGAAGCTCGAAGTCCAAAAAGCGAATTTGATCGCAGCAAAAGGCCATGAATTTTACTCATTATCGTCACATTACCCAACGAAAGGTCCTATGAGAAAAACCGCTTGGGATATGGGCTTTCGGATGCTGCTGCAGGGAACGATCATCACGGTTGGTTCTGTAGCGCTCGGGCTTTCATGTAACGCCATTCGCGATGAGCGCCTGTCCATTGTGGCAACATGGTCTGGAACCCCATGGGGACGCGAGACCGTTGAGGAGCTGTTTATTCCCGTGGAAAAGGCCCAGGAGCTTTTCCCTCTGAAAGAGGCAGTCTTTGTGGACGCCAGGCCCCGGGAACTTTATGCGCAGGGCCACATTACCGGCGCCCGCAGCCTCCCCCTGGAGTCCTTTGAAGAGCAGGTCGGGCCCGCCCTCGCCGATATCCCATTTAGCACGCCCCTGATCGTCTATGCTGAGGGAACCGATTCGACTCCAGGCACAGAGCTGGCTCAAAAGCTGCGATCAAGGACCTACCGCAATGTTCAGGTTCTTGAAAAAGGTCTGGACTTATGGATGGCCCATGGGCTTCCAGTTGAGGCCGTCCTTTTCGAGGACAGGCAACAATGATCCGTTTGTTAAAGAGGGAGATACCGAACATGAAAAGATTGCACACAGCCCTCTGGCTTTTCATCACTGTTTTCATGCTTTTCCAAAGCACATCCCTTTCCGCAGAGGAGAACAAACCCCTGCCCTGGAGCGTACTTCCGCGCGTTGCACAGCTTGGAGAAAACCAGCAAGCCGCTTTTCTGGACGTTTTGAAGAGCGAGCAAAACTACGGCGGTTGCAGAGAGTCCGTCTACGATTGCTTGACAATCACGAAACCGGACAGGACTGCGGTGCGCATCGCCAATTTCGGGGCTTACCTGGTTGCAAAAGGCGTTCCTCCAAGGAGCCTTGGTCGTCTGGTGTCTGAACGCGCCAATTTCGCCGGCCTGGAAACAATCAGCACCTTCAACTACGAAGAAACGCCGTCCATGGGCAATCCGGAGGCGAAGATCACCGTCACTGAGTTTGCTGAATTCAAGTGTCCTTATTGCCTCTCCCTCAGCCCCTTGCTCAAAAGACTGGTGGAGGAATCAAACGGCAACGTGCGCTTTTTTTTCAAGCACTTTCCGCTGAAAAGCCACCAAGGAAGCGCCCTTGCCTCCCAGGCAGCCCAGGCGGCCCACAGACAGGAAAAATTCTGGGAAATGTATGACCGCCTTTTCAGCGATATGAACAGGCACGGCATGGAAGATCTTATCCGGCATGCATCGGAGTTGGGGCTCGATGTAGAGAAGTTCAAGAGCGATCTGGAGGATCCGGCTCTCATCAGCATCATCGAAAGGGACAAGATGGAAGGGATCGGAGCCAATGTAACTGGGGTGCCTACCTTGTTCATCAACGGGAAAAACTATTATTTCCGGCACGACGAAGCATTTCTTAAAGACATGATCAACGAGGAAGCGGAGCGTCTCGGGATAACGCCTCCCTATAAGGAATGGCGTTATCAATGACAGGATTCCAATTGTGAACGGCGAGAGCTAGGGTCCCATGATGCCCCCATTATGGCTTCAGAAGCTGGATGCTTTTTCGAAGGTCGCTGTCGCTATTTTCTTGGAAGCTGCGCCTTTCCTGCTCCTTGGCGCCCTGATTTCCGCGGTCATGAGCGTTTACGTGGACCCGGCAAGGCTTGCGAGACTCATCCCGCGCAATCGTTTCCTTCATGCCTTCATCGGTGTTGGCGCAGGAATGGTGCTGCCCATTTGCGAGTGCGGCTCGGTACCGGTGGCCAGGCGGCTCATGGAGAAGGGCGTTCCACCACAGCTTGCCCTCACCTACATGCTCGCGGCTCCTGTCATCAATCCCCTCGTGCTGGCCTCAACCTACATTGCCTTTCGAGGCGATCTGTCTTTCGTGCTTCTAAGGGTCGTGCTGGTCGCCTTGCCCGCCCTCATTCTAGGGTATGCTTTTGCCGGAAAAGAGATTCTCTCAGAAAACGACGTCCAACCGGAACACTGCGGCTGTGCGGATAGCGGCCACACCTGTGTCGGGCACGGTGCAAAAGGATTTTCCGCCTTCCCGGCCGTCCTGGAAATCGGCGCACAGGAATTCCTTTACATGGGGAAGTTCCTTATCTTCGGCTGCATGGCTGCGGCTTTTTTCAAGGTTTATTTGCCTTGGGAACTGCTCCGCCTCTTTGAAACCAACCTCTTTACCGCCGTGGCCCTTATGATGTTTCTGGCCGTGCTTCTTTCCGTCTGTTCAGAAGCAGACGCTTTCGTTGCTGCCTCCTTTGTATCCTTTCCGGTTGCGGCTCAGCTTTCTTTTGTGGCCCTGGGCCCCATGGTGGACCTGAAACTTATAGGAATGTACTATGCAGTTTTCCGCACTAAGGCGGCGACAGCTCTCATTCTTGTTCCGGTTATCTTGATATACCCCCTTTCCATAGCCGTGGGAATCTTCATGAGGTAAGGTCTTGAAGAAACTGCTTCTTTCTCTCGAAAATGTGGTGTTGCTGGGAATGGGACTGTACATGATTCTCCTGACCCGGAGCGATGAGTACACTCTCTTCCTCAATCCCAAGTTCCGATGGCTCACATTGAGCGCAGGCGCCGGACTAGTCGTCCTGGCTGTCGCCTCCCTGCTTCGCCGAACCGACAGAGCGGACCTTTTCCGGACGGCTGCCTTTGCTGTCATGGGCGGCCTCATTTTCCTGTCCGGAACCAATCTTCTGGGCAAGGAAACGTCCGACCCTTACAGCTCAGCCGATGAGGATTCCGGGCAGGAATCCCACATGACCCGGGATGGCATCTCCTATCTGAAGCTCAACACTGCGGAGCTTGTCTACCTGCTCATGGGAAAGCCCGATGAAATCATGGATCAACCCATTGTGATCAGGGGAGTCCTGAAGAAAAGTGCTTCTATGGACTTGCAGGGCCGTTTCGCCCTGCTCCGCGTCAACATGGTTTGCTGCGTAGCGGATGCCATGGCCATGGGCGTCATGGTGACCCAAGATGAGCCTGTGAGCATTGGGGACGGCCGGTGGGTTAAGGTTTACGGGAGAATGAAGGGGCTGACCGAGGCAGTCCGTATCTCGGAGCGGATCACCGTGGACGGAATCCCTTCGACCGTGATCCATGAGAAGGCGGTGCTTCTTGCAGATGCCGTTGAACCGGTAAGCAGGCCTCGCGCCCCTTACCTTTATGAGTTGCCGGGAGAGGAGCGTTTTGATTACTGAGCGCTCCGGGTTTCTGAGAACCGATTTCTTGTTCCTTGTCTGTCCAACGTGAAGTTGTTATCGAGCCTCCTTCACCAACTGGTGAATATCAGGGAGGCATCATCGGCCCTGGGGGTTCTTTACCGCACAGTCGCACCCTCCCCGCCTCCTCTCTTCCATGATTTTATCCATGATCACGGATCTCCCGTTTTGATCGAGGTCTTTCAGGACATCCTGTGCGGTATAACCAAAGCAGTAACAAACGAGATCAGCCATGTGCGGACTCCAAATTCGTTATCAAATTATAAGGGGATGTCGATTCATTGTCGAGCACTCTCACCGGTCCATCCGGAATTTCTATTTCCACCGTCGGATTTTCGGAGTCAGCATAGGAAGCATAGCTCGGGTAATTCCTGATGGCCGGCAAGACTTCAAATGCGGGGCGCCGAGGAACGACGACTGAGGAAAATGAAGCAATACGCCGCAGATGATGCCTTGATGGTAAATCAGGGAATTCGGGATTGATGTTTTGCTCTAAGATCTTTATATAGGATGGTGAGAGAAACATGGGCATGGAGCAAATCCTGGAAAAAGAAAGGGCAGGGCCGCCGGAGTGGAAAGCCGAGGAGGTTCCACCTCCTCATCAGCATTTCTTCTCGGGAAACCCGCATGGGACGGAACGGGGAGACACGACCGGATCGCGACTGCTCATCACCATTGTCATCAACCTGCTGATCCCGTCAGCCCAGATCGTGGGCGGGATTTATGCCCAGAGCATGGCCCTGATCTCGGATGCCGTCCATAATTTCAGCGACTTCACCGCCCTGTTGATCGCCTATTTCGCCTTCCGCATCGGGAAAAAAGGGGCCTCGCCGCAAAACACCTTTGGCTACGCAAGGGCCGAAATCCTTGGGGCGGTGATCAATGTCGCCCTCCTTGTGTCCGCATCGGCTTTTATCCTGTACGAAGCCTTCCAACGGTTCATGCACCCTCAACCCGTAATCGGTCACATCGTCATTTATCTGGCAGCAGTGGGCATCCTTGGAAACGGTTTTTCAGCAGGGCTTCTTTATCGGGACTCGAAACACAGCCTCAATGTCCGGGGGGCATTTCTGCACATGGTGGGAGATATGCTCACTTCGTTTCTTGTCCTGGTAAACGGAATCATCCTGATCTTCAGGCCCTGGTATTGGCTGGACCCCTTGCTCTCTTTTTTCATCGTTCTCTTTATCCTAAAGAATTGCTGGACCATTCTGAGGGATGCGACAGGCATCCTGATGAATGCCACCCCGAGAAACCTCGATCTTGAAGAAATAAAGAAAACTCTGCAGACGATCCCGGGCGTGTGCGGTGTTCATTACCTGCACGCCTGGAACGTGAGTTCAACCAGCATTGCTTTTTCATGCCACGTGGAGGTGGTGGACCAGGCTCTCAGCCGGATCGAACCGCTCTCTGAAAGGATTCGCCACGAGCTTTTACAGCATTTTGGAATTGATCACCCCCTCCTGCAGTTCGAGACCGTCCGGTGCGGCAACGGCGGGCTGCTCTGCGAGCTTTCCTGTGGAAAAAAAGACGGGTAGAAGGCAAAGGGAATTCGCAGGCACCAGAAAATGAGAAATTTGAAAAGAGTTGTTTTCCACCCGGTGGTCGTCACTCTTTTGAGAGTGGCACTGGGCATTGTCTTCATCGTGGCCAGCCTTGACAAGATTCAGGATCCTGAGAGCTTTGCCACAAATATTGCAAACTACAGGCTCTTGCCTTACCGGTTCATCAACGTTTCAGCCATCGTTTTGCCCTGGATCGAGATCATCACAGGAAGCCTCTTGGTGATCGGGCTATGGATCAGGGCGGCCGGCATCCTCACATTCGGCATGCTGACGCTGTTTATATTTGCTATCTCCCAGGCTCTTCTGCGGGACTTGGACATCAGTTGCGGCTGCTTTAGCACGAATCCCGCCGATCTCAAGATGACCCGGTGGACGCTTTACTGGAACATTATCTGGCTTTCTTGGGGAATTGTCATTGTGCGCTATCATACCTTCCAATACGCGCTATGGGATATCCTTTTAAAGGGAAAGAAGATTGACAGGAGGTGAGATGGATCAGAAGAAGAGAATCCTTTTTTTGTGCACAGGCAATTCATGCCGCAGCCAGATGGCCGAAGCATGGACAAAGAGCCTCAAGGGCGATCAATTCGAGGCCTACTCCGCCGGCGTGAACCCCAAGGGCGTGGACCCGAGAGCAATCAAGGCTATGGCTGAAGCAGGCATCGACGTCTCAGGTTGGAAATCCAAGGACGTCGACTCGTTCGGAAACATGGAGTTTGAGTATGTCATCACGCTATGCGACAACGCGCGCGAAGCCTGCCCCTATTTTCCTGCGAAAACCAGACTGATTCACAAAGGCTTTGACGACCCCCCGAAGCTTGCTGAAAACATCGCGGACGAAGAAAAGGCCATGGCTCACTACCGCCGGGTCAGAGATGAAATCAAAGCCTTTGTGGAAGCTTTTCCCGCCTGCCTGGACGATTAGAAGGATGATTCCCTATCCGAACATCGATCCTGCCCTGTTCAAGATCGGACCGGTCCATATCCGCTGGTACGGCCTGATGTACGTGCTGGGATTCTTCGCATCCTATCTCCTGATCCCAAGGCAAGAGCGCTCCAGGCAGATCGGCCTTCAGGGGTCCAGGGTGGACGCCCTGATGTTCTACGTCTTCATCGGTCTCATCATAGGAGCCAGACTGGGTTACGTGCTCTTCTATCAGTACCATGATCTGGGAGACTTCCTCAGCCGGCCCCTCGAAATCATTGCCGTGTGGCACGGGGGCTTGTCCTTTCATGGAGGCCTCATAGGCTGCGTCGTTGCCGGCTGGCTGTTCTGCAGAAAAAGAAAAATGCCTTTCTGGGCCGTGGCGGACAGCGCGGTAGTCACCGCCCCGATAGGTCTTGGCCTCGGAAGGGTCGGCAACTTCATCAACGGCGAGCTTTTCGGCCGGCCCACGAATGTTCCCTGGGCGATGATCTTCCCAGGCGGAGGCCCCATCCCTCGCCATCCTTCCCAGTTGTACGAAGCGCTCATGGAAGGAGCGGTCCTCTTTTCCCTTCTCTGGGTTCTCCGCAAAAGGGCTTTTGCGGATGGCATGATGATCGCCTTCTTCCTGCTTCTTTACGGGACCTTTCGATTCTTGCTCGAGTTCTTCAGGGAGCCCGACGCCCATTTAGGCTTCATTCTGGGACCTTTGACCATGGGCCAATTGCTCTCCGCCGCCATGATCCTGGCAGGAGTCGTGATCGCCCTTCTCTTGCGGTCAAGGCAATAATCGCGGACAGCCGAGATGCGCGCGCCGGGCAGATTCAGCGCGAGTGGCAACCCTTTTTCCTAGCGCCAGATCACTTTCTGTCTGTTGCGGATGGGAATACGCCGGTATTTGAATTTGGGATAGCCGATCATCATCGCTCCGAAGGCCAGGTGGCCGGGGGGAAGGCCCAGCGCCTCAAACAACGGGGGATAGGCATTCACGGTTTTGTAGACATAGCCGGCCCAGCAGGCGCCCAACCCGAGGGTCGTTGCATACAGGTCCAGCAAGCACAAAGCCAATGCGGTGTCTTCAAGCAGAAATCCTTGAAGTCCGCCGTGGGGGTGGGATATCTCTCCTTCGGATCCATCACGATGATGCGGGCCGGACATTCACTGGCGCAAAGACCATCCTGGTTGCACTTGTTGCGATCAACAGAGATAACTTTCATCGCTGACTCCATTCCTTCTCCATTCAATTGGGCGAATCAATCGGATTCCCCTCGCCGCTTTTCAGATCAAGCTATACCATGTTATTCCTGAAATCTATCCATCTGTTCAGCGGAACCTTGAAGACTTCGACAGGTTCGAACGCTCCCAAAATGCAGAATTTTTTTGATGTTCCCTGATCACCCGCCTGGAGATACGTTTACATTTCCCCAGAAACTGTCTATGGTGTTATCAATTCGACCCCAATGCCCGGACAATAACCGGTGTGCCGGCTGAAGGTAAAATCGTCAAACGACCACGCAAGGGGTTTTGAGATTGGGCGAGTTGATTTCCATCGTATCATTTATTATGGCCGTCATTGGGGCGTTGGCCACGATTTTCATAAACAATCGAGATAAACAAACGATGGGCGCAGTGGTTGGAGTTGCCTTTCTGCTTTCCTTTTTCATCAATGTCAACAATGAGCCCCAGATCATACTGCAGGCAGCCTGCATAGTAGCTTTCATCCTGTCGCTTGTAGGTGGGATCGTAGCCATTTTCAGCAATGAGGAGAGTAGACGCACAGGAGCTATCGTCACCGGAATCGTGTCCCTCGGAACTTGTCTTATCATCCTTTTGCTGTATTTGGGGTTTCAGCCCTTCTGACTTTCTGGCTTATCCGTGGTCCATGATTCACCATCAAGGCACCGTCTGCGGCGTTGCCTGCGATCCCTCCTCCCTGCGGTCGAAATGGCAGATACGTGATTCATGGCTTTTTGTGAGACTTTCAACGCGAACGGATTTGGGTTTCTCAACCCGATGCGGCTCGGCACAACCATTGCAAGCTTATTCCAGTCGGAGCGAGTATCGATGTCCACCGATGAATCGAGACGGACAATCGATCTTTTACAAATGGAATTGAACTCAGGGGTCCTTCCGTTTCCCGAAAAACATCTTCTCTGATCGGAGGCGGATACTTTTTATCCCTCTGAATATTTTTGGTGGGTAGTTTTTATCCAGCTCCGCTGAGCGGTTCTTTCGAGGAAACGGAGGCACAACCGAATTAATCCTGCTTCCAGGAATTCATTCGTCAAGGTACAGACAGGATTGGAGGCTATATGGAGCTGATCATAGGGGAGAACGTCAGCAAGGTCTATCAGGCCGGGGAAGTGTCGGTAAGGGCTCTGAAAGGGGTCAGTTTTTCGATCCCAAAAGGGGCCTTCCTGTCTGTTATCGGGCCGTCGGGGAGCGGCAAAACGACCTTGCTGAATCTCATCGGCTGCCTTGACAAGCCTTCAGGAGGAAAGCTCCTCGTGGCAGGGATGGATGTGTCGAGCTTCGGAAAGACCGATGCGGCCGTGTTCAGGGGTAAGCACATTGGGTTTATTTTTCAGAGTTTCAATTTGATCCCGGTGCTGACTGCTTATGAAAACGTGGAATACCCTCTTTTCATGGTTCAGAATGTTCCCTCTCGAAAGCGAAAAGAACGGGTGCAGGACCTCCTTGCCGCGGTGGGAATGAGCGACCAGCAGAACAAGCGACCCGACCAGCTTTCCGGGGGCCAGAAACAGCGCGTGGCCATTGCAAGGGCCCTAATAACCAATCCGGAGCTTATTCTGGCCGATGAACCTACCGCAAATCTGGACTACGAAACGGCCCTGAGCATCCTGGCGCTTATGAAAAATATCCGGAAGGAATTGGACACCACTTTTGTGTTTTCAACCCACGACTCCCGCATCATCGGCGAGGCTGAGTCCATTTACAGGATGGAAGACGGCACATTGAAAACCAATGGAAATGGGGGAGGTCTTACACATGGCTAATCTCATCAAAATGGCAGGGAGGAATCTTTCGAGGTACAAGAGAAGGACCTTGCTGACCCTTTCGCTGATCGTCGTCGGCGTCCTGTTCGTAACAGGCTTCATGGCTGTTACCGGCTCCTTCAAAACGCTCATGATCGGCCAGATAACGGATTCCTTTGTGGGCCACATGCAGATCCACCGCAAAGGCTACCTGGCCGCCATAGAGACCCTCCCCCTGACTATGAACATGAAAGCCCAGGCCGTCAGAAAGGTGGAAACACTCTTAAAAGAAATCCCTGACATTGAAGCCTACTCCATGCGGATCAAGTTCGGCGGCATGTTCAGCAATTTCCTTGAAACCACGAACATCCGGCTGAACGGGGTAGACCCTGAAATGGAGGCAAAAACCGCCCCCTTGCTTGTGCCAAGGATCACGCAAGGGGAGAAGAACCTTAACAAGGGAGAAATTCTGGTGCCTGAGCTTCTTGCGAGAGGAATGAAAGTGAAGGTTGGGGACATGGTTGTCGTCATCGCCACGAACAGGGATGGCTCAGTCAATGGGAAGCAGCTCAAGGTAGGCGGCATCCTGGAAAGTGCGACCGGACCCGGCGGCAGAGACGGCTATGTTCACATGGAGGATGCCGTGGAAATCCTCAGGGTGGAGGAGATGGAAATCAGCGAAATCGCCGTGAGGCTCAAAGACTTCAACAAGCTCCAGGAGGTTTACAGCAAATTGGAAGCCGATCTTTCCGGCGAGTTGAACAAAGAAGGAAAGCCCATCTTTGAGGTTCACACCTGGGAAAACCTGTCTCCCTTTTACAATATCGCCCGCATGATCGACATCATGACCTTCTTTATCAAGCTCATGCTTATCGCGGTCGTGCTCATCAGCATTATGAACGTGATGATCATGGCGGTCTACGAGAGAGTGAGAGAAATCGGGACCATCGCGGCTATAGGGACCCTTCCGAGGAGAATCCTTTCCATGTTCCTCATTGAAGGGTTCCTCCTCGGCACCGTCGGTGCAGCCATTGGAAGTTTGCTGAGTATTGTCATGATCTACGCCGTCAATGCAGCAGGGTTCACTTATGATTTCGGAAGGCAAACGGGCATTGTTCTCACAACCGCGGTAAATCTTTGGGACCTCTTGATGGTCTCAGGTATTGTCATAGCAGTGGCCGTTGTAGCAAGCCTTCAGCCGGCCTTCAAGGCATCCCGGATGGATCCTATTCAGGCCCTGGGATACGTGTAGTGTTCTTGAAACGACACACAAGGAGAAGAAAAAATGATTCTGAAAGGTCTTCTTATGATTTTTGCCTTACTCTGGTCAGTCCCCGCCTTGGCTGTGGACGGTGCCGAGCTTCTCAAGAAAGTGGACCGGAACCTCGCTCCCCCTTCCTACGAGATGTACAGGAAGCTCCTCAACATTGAACCGGACGGCAGGAAAAAGGAGTTTATTCTCTTCACCGTAAAGAAGGGCAAAGACAAGGTGGCGGCTCTTTTTATATCCCCCGCAAGTGAGAAAGGCCGAAGCACTCTGCGTCTGGGAGAAAATATGTGGCTTTACATTCCCGGCGTGGGAAAGCCTGTCAGGATAACGAGCCTCCAGTCGGTTGTGGGGGGGGTTTTTAACAACTCTGACATCATGCAGCTTGATTATCACGAAGAGTATGATGTGCTGAAGGTTGAGGAGCAGGATAAGGAATACCTTCTTCACCTCAAAGCCAAAACAAGGACCGTGGCATACGACCAGTTGAAAATGTGGGTTGACAAGGAAAACGTCGTCCCCACCAAGATCGAGTGTTTGACCGAAGCGTCCATGCTGATCAAGACCCTCTATTTCAAGGAGACAAAAGATTTCGGTGACGGCATCGTGAGGCCCTCTGTGATGGAGACGGACAGCCCCCTGTACAAAGGCTACAAGTCCGTCATGCTCTTTGCCAATATCAAGGAAAGGGAGTTGAGCGATGAAGTCTTCACCCTCACCTTCATGCCCAACCTGGAGTCTTTGCGATAATGCCGTGGATTCTTTCCCTGCTGCTCCTTGCTTCGTCCGCTTTTTTGATACCTTTTCATTGCCGGGCCCAGGACTTCACCTTCGACCTCGATAAGATCGAAAAAAAACCTTACCACCTGGGCGGGTATGCGGAGATCAACCCGATTCTTTTTAAACTGGACAGGGACGCGGCCCTTTATAAGATCAGGTTCTACGACCGGGACGAAGGTTCGACCCTTGAAAGATATGACATGACCCTTCAACTGGACGGGAGCTATGAAAAGGGAATCGCTCGCGCCTTTGCAAGACTGAACAACAATCTCAATTACACCTACGAAGGCTGGTCCGGAAAAACGACCCTCTACGAAGGGCTCCTGTCCCTTAGACCTTCCCCGTCCCTGACCGTGGACATGGGGAAAAAAACCCTGAAGTGGGGCAAGGGATATGCCTGGAACCCGGTCGCCTTCGTGGACCGGCCCAAGGACCCCGATGACCCGGCCCTGGCCCTGGAGGGGTTTTTCGTGGCATCAGCCGACTTTATCAAGAGTTTTGACGGTCCCCTCAAGACCTTCTCCTTTACGCCCGCCCTCATCCCTGTCTATGGCGACATGAACAAGGATTTCGGCGAGACCAGCCATCTCAATATTGCCGCCAAATTTTATTTTCTCTTTCTTGATACAGACATCGACTTCATGTTCCTTGCAGGAGGCAGCAGGTCTTCCCGCTACGG
>JAWOJI010000377.1:0-2653 GCA_046481735.1 Desulfatiglandales bacterium
GTGATTGGATGCCCCAATCATTGCTGCTGGTGCGGCGTCTTCATAGGAAAGACGCAGCAGCTTGGCCAATCCGTAGGCCAACCAGAAGATCAGGTTGGTTTGTATGAAGAGCGGAATGGCAATCCACAGGATGGTCAGCGGGTTGGACACAATGACCTCGCCCTTAAAACTGAATAGGAGAACGAGCGTGATGAGCAGGGCGATAATGGTTACAGGGGTCAGGACGTGCAGGAATTTCTCCTTGAACCAGGTTTCCCCCTTTGAACGGATTACGGCTTTTCTTGAAAGATAGCCGGCCACAAGGGGAAGGGCCACATAGATTCCGATGGAGAGAACCAGCGCCTGCCAGGGAACGGGCAGGCGGCCTACACCTAACAAAAAGCCTCCCAACACTCCGTAAAGCACGAGCATTGTCAGTGAGTTAATGGCTACCATGACCAGGGTCAAGCCGTCGTTGCCGCGGGCAAGGAACCCCCAAACGAGCACCATAGCCGTGCACGGGGCAATGCCGAGGAGAATGCATCCTGCCAGGTAGCTTCGCCACAGGGGGACCTCAAGCATCTTGATTCCATCCACCAGCACAACATGACCTGCCCCGTGGGTGGCGCCGACAGGCAGATCCAGGCCAAAAGGCATCTTGACATGGTCCACGGCCTCAGGGCCTATGAGGCCGTAGAATAAAGTTCCCAGGAAGAATATGGAGATTCCGTACATGGTGAAAGGCTTAATGGCCCAGTTCACGAAGAGCGTGAGCAGGACCGGTTTTCCGCTCTTTCCGGCCTTGATGACTTCCGTAAAATCGATTTTCACCATGATGGGATACATCATGAAAAAGAGACAAACGGCAATGGGGATGGAAACTACAGGCGCCTCTCCCACGTAAACGGCCAGCCCGTCCAGGTAGTGGGCCACTCCCGGCGCAACCTTCCCCAGAAAAATGCCGGCGAGGATGCAGAGGATGACCCACACAGAAAGATATCTTTCGAAAAAGCCGAGGCCTTTCGGTTCCTTTGTAACACAGGCTTCCGTTGCCATGTTCGCCTCCTTCATTATTTACTGGTACAGCGACTCAGATCGCGGTTTCGAGGTTGAAAGGAGTTAGATACTCCGACAGCACCTGCTGATTTGCTTTATCCAGGATCGGGCAGTCGGACGGACCCTTGACCCCCTGCGCCACAAGGGTCGCAAATACCATGCACGTGGGTTGTCCGCATTCGCGGCAATTGGTCTTTGGCAAGCGTTTCAAAATCTTCAGGACCTTGGGCTTGGGGGCGCCCATGTAACTCGGTTCGATCCTGTCGCGGTTTTCCCAGGCCTCGTTGATCTCTCTCTTGAGCCACTCTAGGATCTTGTCCGCTTCCTCTTCGTTTTTGAGGGCGTTGACGGCAATCTCCCGGGGATGGATGGTGATGATTTTTCCCTGGATCCTGAAGGTGACCGCAGGAGGTTCTTTCAGGTACTCGAAACCGCCGAGGACGGCATTCAGATAGGGCAGCACTTCCGTGATAGCCTGATCCAGGTGGGCGATACAGTGAAGCGATTGAAAACTGGGGTTGCATTCGGGCCTGAAAATCTCTTTCCTGTAATTTTTCAAAAGCATGGCTTCTTACTCCTAATATAAAGGAAGGATTACAGATTCACCGCAAAGCACGCAGAGGCAGCAAAGGTCCCTTAGGCTTTCCATAATCCAAAAATCTCTGTGATCTTTGCGATCTTCCGCGGTGAACCGTTCTTGTTCCCCCCTAAGGCGTAATGAAGGGGTTGACGATGAAATAAACCGCAAGCCCGGCAATCACGGTGCCGGCGCCTTTCCGGAACCAGTTGCCGGCCCCCTGCCACCGGGTGTTTTCCATGACTTTTTTCACGGCGGCCGTGGAACTTCCTGCGATGACGATGGGAATACAGTGCCCCAGAGCAAAAAGAAAAATGAAGAGAATGCCCGTGGCGATCTTCTCTTGAATCGTGATGATTGCAAGAATCGGCGCGATGAACCCGAAGGTGCAGGAGCCGGAAAGAACCCCGTAGGCGAGACCCAGGACAAGTGCCCCTGAAAGCCCGCGCAAGTTCAGGCGATAGAGAAAATTGCCCGACATGGAGCACTTGTCAACACCGAACATGCCCAGGGCGACCCATATTAAGACCAGGCCGACGAGGATTTGCCAGTAATTGCCTACGTCACCCAGCATCCGTCCCAGGATTGCGCAGATGACTCCTACAGCCGCAATGGTCGTGAAGAGACCCAGGGTAAACGCCACCGAGTAGTGGACCGCCTCGCGCGGTTTCAGAATCTGCTGTTGTCCTCCAACGTAAGCCACAATCAGGGGAATGGAGGCGATATGGCAGGGACTGAAAGCCACGCTGATCATGCCCCAGAGAAAGCACCCGGCAGCGGCAATCAAGATTCCGCCTGCCATCCATTCATTGACCGTCAAGAATACATTTTCCAGCATAATGAAGATCTGCCTTTCTTCCGGGCTCAGTTTGCTCCCAGGTTATTAAGTTGAGTGACAATGGCTCTTTCGCTCATGAATCCCGAGTGGCGGTACACCTCGTTTCCGTCCTTGTAGAAAAAGATCTGAGTCGGGATGGTCTTGATTTTAAACCTCTGGGCCGGCTTCTTGTCCTTCAACACGTCAATGAAAACAATGGCTGC
>JAWOJI010000516.1:0-6935 GCA_046481735.1 Desulfatiglandales bacterium
CTCCCGGTTTCCCGGGCTCGCAGGGACAAAGGGCGGTTTATCTTGCACTTCCATACTCATGACAATGCCTTAGGTCTTGGGAGCGTGTCAAGGCCAAACCTTTCCATTCCCCGACCATGCAATGGGCTTGACTTTCCAAGGATAATTGAAGATGATTGCATATTGTTTTGGATTCGACGGCATCCGGAGAAGCAACCTTGATCGATCTGGTTATCCGAGGCGGGATATTCATGTATCCCATCATTTTTTGTTCCATTGTCGCTTTGGCGGTCTTCCTGGAAAGGCTCTGGGTGTTAAGACGAAAAAGCATACTTCCTCCCGAATTCATCCGCAATGTGGAAGACCTCATCAGAAAGCAGAAAATTGCAGACGCCATCTTCCTCTGCCAGGGAGACACATCCTCGATTGCAAAGATCTTTTTTGCAGGCCTGAAAAACGCCGGCAGGGGCATGTGGCTCGTCAAGGAGTCCATAGAAGAACGGGGCGGCAGGGAGGCGGCTATTCTGGAGAAACGGGCCGGCATCCTCTCCACCATCGCCAACCTCGCCCCCCTTCTCGGCCTGCTCGGGACGGTTTCGGGGATGATCAAGACCTTCAATGTGATCTCCATCCAGGGCGTGGGCAATCCGGCGCCCCTTGCGGGCGGCATTGCTGAGGCGCTCATCACGACGGCGGCAGGTCTTACCGTAGCCATCCCGACCCTGGTATGCCACCGCATCGTCCGGGACAAGGCAGGCTCCCTTATTTTCGAGATGGAGGAAAACTCCATAAGGATGATCGAACTCATGGAGAAATCCAGCAAAGAAGGCTGACGGCTTCGAATGAAATTTCAGCGCAGCAGACATGAAGAGCCCACTCTGGGGATTGCACCCCTGATCGATATTGTTTTCCTGCTGTTGATCTTCTTTATGGTCACCTCCCACTTCGATGTGGCATCCGGTGTTCGCATCAAGCTGCCTCAGATATCGAGGGTGATTTTCGACCAGCCGGACAGGAAGGTGACGGTTCTCATCGACCCATCCGGCCAGGCCTATTTCGAAGGCAAAGCGCTCGACCTGAAAGCGTTGAGTGAAAGACTCAGAGAGCTCGCGGCGGAAAACAGCACGCTCCAGTTGATCCTCCAGGCCGACAAAGACGTGAAGCACGGCGTGGTTGTCGAAGCCATGGATGCGGCAAAGACGGCAGGCGTCAAGTCCATCGTCATCTCGGCACAGTGGAAGCCCCAAAAGGCTTTGTGACCTTCATCCGGGAGCTGAGTTCATTGGCACTGACAAAGAAAGACCTTTTCAGATTCACCGCCCTGGGCATCCTGTTCCTGGCCATCATGGCCGCATGGCTGGGTTTTGGAGAGAGGGGTTTCATACACCTCTACAAGATCGAGAAAGAGCGACAGGCCTACGCGGACAAGATCCGCGGTCTGGAGCTGGAAAATCAGAATCTGCTCGACGAAATCAACCGGCTTCGTTCCGACAGGGAGTACATCGAGTCCCAGGCAAGAAAAGAGTTGGGCCTTCTCAAAGACGGAGAGGTGCTGTATCGCTTCAAACAAAATTAGCACCGGCGGACATAAAACACGGTATCCCTTTTTCGCCGGACAGGAGTCTGAAACCATGACCGATCAGGATGCTCTTTATGACAGAATCGTCAGGCACGGCGCATCATCTGAAACCCTGCGCATTCTTCTCGCTGAGTACAGGAAGAACGACCATCCGGGGAAAGCCCTCCAGGAGTGCATCAAAGCGGTGCGGGCCTACCCGGAAGACCCGTTTCTGAGGCAAATGCTGGCTGAATGCTATACTGATGTGGGTTTTATATCCCAGGCCGAAATGGAGCTGGAGACAATCATCTCACAAATGGACGTTCTGATGGAGGTCTACAAGCTTCAGGCAAACATCTACCGGAAACAGAATCGCCGCGAGGAAGCGCTGAGAAGCCTGAGGATTTATCTCGCCCATCGCCCGGAAGACGAGGAAGCCCTGGAGGCTTTGGAAACCCTGGCGCCCCCTGCTCCGGAGATGGAAGCCCCCGCCGATCAAATCGAGAAGCCTGCACCCCTGGAGGAACCGCAGGCCCTTGCGGAGGAGAAGCCTGAACGTCATGAGGAGTCGGACCCTTCCAAGATCTCCACATCCACCCTTGCCGAAGTCTACGTCAACCAGGGGGAAATAGAAGAGGCCCTCGGCATTTACCAAAGGCTCCTCAACCGGAACCCGGAGGATGAGGCGATCCGTCGGCGCATGGAGGAGTTGAGAAGCATGCTTCAGCCCGAATCGTTCGAGGAGGAAAAAATGCCGGATGAAGACAGGAGGAAAAAGGAACGGGCCATTGCCATCCTCGAAGGCTGGTTGGCCGACCTCCGCAGGATGTACCGGGAATCCGCCGTCTCCTGAATCTGCGTGTTCATCAGAGAGGGCTTGAGTTCGAGGGCGGAAAACCTCAGTTTCAAAAAAACAGGACTCGCGCCGCCCCGCCGATGCGGATCAGATCACCTCCGGCATCGACCGACCCCACCTTCCTGCCGCTCACGTTGTAAACGGCGCCCTCCCCGTCTACGGACCCGAGCCGGGTTCCTGACTGGTTGAACACATTCCCGCCGCCATCCACCCTGCCGATGAATATGTTGCTCACGTTGAAGATGTCCCCGTTCGAATCCACAGTCCCGAGCTTTGTTCCATAGAGGTTGAAGACGATCCCGCTTTCATCAACGGAACCTATCGGCCTCCCGTACAGGTTCAGCGCAGTTCCTTCGGGCGCTTTCTCTTGAGCGAGGGTATGATAAGCTCCGCCAAGCGTCATGACCATGACCAGGGAAAAAACCACGTATCCGATCCTTTTCTTTCCGAAAATCCTCATCACGCTCCCTCCTTTCACGGCAGCGGGGTACCACTGCATGAAACCAATTTATGACGTATCTTCCGGATTTCAACCTTGACGGCGGTTCGGCTCACGGTGGACTTCCGCCTTCCCTGAACCCGAAAATTCTGAGAGCTCCCTACCCGAGAAGCGGGGCCCCGGTCGGTTACGGCGTGATGAAAGGGAAGAACCCGAAAACGTGGAAACCCCAGGGATCGAGGTTCACGAACAGCCCCGGATCGAGCATTTCCCTGCCGTCGCGCTCGTACTCCGCACCATTCAGGGCGTCCCTGAGAATCCACGATCTTCCATCGAGCTCCATCCATGGCAGCCTCACAAGACCCTGCGATTCCTGATCTGAAACGTTCACCACCACCAGGAACCGCTCTTCACCGCTCCTCCGGCACCAGGCCAGCAGGTTGCGCATCGTGGAGTTGTCCGGCCAGCCCGCGATCTCGCAGAGGCGCCACTCCCCTTCCCGGAACGCACTCGAACGGGCAATCCGCAGAAGCGCCCGGTAGAAGACTGCAAGCTCAGGGTCCACCCGCTCTTCAGGTCTCCGCCCGAGTTGGACCGGGAGCCTGATTTCCCTCCCCTCGCACTGTCCTTCGTGAAGAAGTTTGGCACCGGGCAGCGTGGCCATGACAACGACGGACGCACGATGTCTCGAGCCGGGAAACACCGAGGCGGCGCGGGGCTCATCGTGGTTTTCGATGAAGCGGATCAGCTTCCGCTGAAAATCCACCCCCGCCGACAGGTGAAGGCGCACAGCTTCCGCCGTCCCCTGGACGAGCCGGTCGTAGAGTCGCTTGTCGTAACAGTAGTCAAAGCCCTGCTGCTGAAGCTCCCACTCAAGATCCCAATAGGCTTCGGCCATGAAGAGGAATCGTGGGTGCCGCAGGCGCACGGCGGGGATGAGCTCGTCCCAGAATTCCAGTTCAGGCGGGGCTCCCGCCTTTTTCCCCCACGTTTTCTCAAAGACGCTGTTGATCGAAAGCATGGCCATGTCGCACCGCACGCCGTCGCACAGGGAGGCAATCTTCAGAAGGGTGTCAAGGGCGGCCTTCCGAAGCTCCGGGTGAAAAGAATTGAGCTGTGCCGTATCCGTCCACGGGGGGAAAAACGGATCCCGGCCGCAAGCGATGATGCCCCCTTCAGAGACAAAGAAGTCATAGGGGGCCCGGACGAGGTCTTCACCGCTTCCCTGGATGAAGTACTCCGGGTGTTCGCTCACCCAAGGGTGATCTGCAGCCACGTGGTTGGGCACAAAATCCAGGATGAGGCCGATTCCCTTCGCAGAAAGCGTGTCTCTTGCGCAGGCAAGCCCCGCCGCCCCGCCCAAGCGCTCTTCCACCTCGTAGCGGTGCACGCTGTAAGGCGATCCCACCACATCCTCAGGCAGGACATCGGGAAGCGCAAGGGCATACTCCTCCTGCAGCCCTCGAAGGCTTCCTGCAATCCGCATCCCCTTGGGGCTCCGCTCCCACACGCCCATCAACCACAAAAGGTCTACCCCCAGGGAAGCGACCGCCTCCCACTCCTTCTCGGGCACTGTGGCGAGGGTGACCGATCGCCCATATTTCCCGGCAAGGTCGTGAAGCCAGGCCCAGGTGTTGACTTCATAGATGATGGGTTGAGGGTTCAAAGTCATGCAAATCCTCCCGGCTCCTGCCTCTGGGCACTGCTTTTTTTCGCTCCCCGATTTCCGTGCACCCTGCACGGTCCGCTTTATATCCCATGAAAGGGCCTGTGAGAAGCATTTTGTTCCCGTAACCGGGCGGTCGTGCCTTGACACGCCCTTGTCGCTTCGATAAGCTTCCTCACATCTTCTTCGCCCCCGTCCGTGAAAAGGAACTGGAGCGGGAAAGACTCAAGAAAGGAAAACCACGCATGTTCAGAAACTTTCGGATGGTCTCCTGCATTGTATTCGGAAGGGGGAGCTTCAATCAGCTGGATGAGATTGTTTCGAAGCAGCGAAAGGGCGACGGTTCCTTTATGGTCTTTTGCGTGGACGATGTCTTCAAGAACAAGCCTCTCAAGGATCGACTGCCCCTCCACGACCGGGATCTGATTCTCTGGGTGAATGCGGATGTCGAGCCAAAGACCACCTACGTCGACCGCCTCACGGCGCAGATCAGGGATGGGATGAATCCGGCCAAGGCCGGCCTTCCGGCCGGGATCATCGGAATCGGGGGGGGAAGCACCATGGACATCGCCAAAGCGGTTTCCCTGATGCTAACCAACCCGGGCTCTTCGGCGGACTACCAGGGATGGGACCTGATCAAGAACCCCGCCGTGTACCACGTGGGGATCCCGACCCTTTCCGGGACAGGTGCGGAGGCCTCCAGGACCGCGATCCTGACAGGACCGGAAAAGAAGCTCGGGCTGAACTCCGACTACACGGTCTTTGACCAGATCGTGCTGGATCCGGAACTCATCGCGGACGCCCCTGCAGAGCAGCGATTCTACACAGGAATGGATTGCTACATCCACTGCATCGAATCCCTGACCGGCACCTACCTGAATGCTTTCAGCCAAGCCTACGGCGAAAAGGCCCTCGATTTGTGCAGGGAGGTTTTCCTCAAAGGCGGCCCCGAGAGTGACGACAAACTCATGATGGCCTCCTACTGCGGAGGCATGAGCATCGCGTACTCCCAGGTGGGCGTTGCCCACGCTCTTTCCTATGGTCTGTCTTTCGTGCTGGGTTTCCGGCACGGCCAGGGGAACAGCATCGCCTTCAACTGCCTGGACGATTTCTACCCCGAAGGGGTGGCGGAGTTCCGGAAGATGATGGAAAAGCACAGCATCCAGCTTCCGAAGAACATCACGGCGGGTCTCGAGGATGAGAAGCTGAACCGGATGATCGACGTAGCCCTGATCCTGGAACCGCTCTGGGAAAACGCGCTGGGGAAAAACTGGAAAAAGGTCATGACCCGAGACCGGATCGCCGACCTGTACCGGAGGATGTAGGGCCTTCGAAAAAAAAGGTTCTTCAAATGCTGAAAAAGATCGACCCCACCTCGACAAAAAGCTGGCGGCTTCTTTCAGAGCACTGCCAGGGGATGAAAAGCGTCCACATGAGGGACCTCTTCAGGGAAGACCCCCGGAGGTTCGATAAACTCTCCCTCCGGTTCAGCGAGATCCTTGTGGATTACTCCAAGAACAGAATCACCGAGGAGACTATCGGACTCCTCCTCGATCTCGCGGAGGAGGTGTGCGTTCGGGACGGGATCGAGAAGATGTTCACAGGGGACAAGATCAACGAAACTGAGAACCGGGCTGTGTTGCATGTGGCCCTCAGGAACCGGTCGAACTCGCCGATCTACGTGGACGGCAGCGATGTGATGCCCAAGGTGAACGCCGTCCTGGAAAAGATGAAAGGGTTCTCCCAAAAAATCATCTCAGGCGAGTGGCGAGGGTACACCGGACGGAGGATATCGGATCTCGTGAACATAGGCATCGGGGGATCGGACCTCGGCCCGCACATGGTCACCGAGTGCCTTCGACCCTACGCAAAGGATGGGATAACAGCGCACTTCGTCTCCAATGTGGACGGTACCCACATGGCGGAGACGCTCAAAAAGCTCCACACTGAAACCACCCTGTTCATGATCGCCTCCAAAACTTTCACCACCCAGGAAACCATGACAAACGCCTTCAGCGCAAGAACCTGGTTCTTGCGCCGGGCCGGAGACGAGCGACACGTGGCTCGGCACTTCGCGGCCATTTCCACCAACACCGAGAAGGTCCAGGCTTTCGGCATCGACAGGGAAAACATGTTCGTGTTCTGGGACTGGGTAGGCGGGCGCTACTCCCTGTGGTCGGCCATAGGGCTTTCCATCGCCTGCACCGTGGGATTCGAAAACTTTGAAAAACTGCTCCAGGGCGCCTATGAGATGGATCAGCATTTCCGCTCCGCGCCTTTCCCCCAAAACATTCCCGTGATTCTCGCACTCCTGGGCATATGGTACACCAATTTCTTCGGCTCTGAAACAGAGGCCATCCTGCCCTACGACCAGTACATGCACCGCTTTCCGGCCTACTTCCAGCAGGGCAACATGGAGAGCAACGGCAAGTCCGTG
>JAWOJI010000116.1:0-4993 GCA_046481735.1 Desulfatiglandales bacterium
GAAAAAGAGATGGATTATGACAAGAGCTTGCGAATACTGGATATTGGCTGTGGAACAGGCAGGCATGCTATTGAACTGACAAAAAGAGGCTATGCTGTTGTGGGGGTCGACCTTTCAGACTCTCAATTAAGACGAGCAAGAGAAAAGGCAGCAGTCCAAAACCTTCAAGTCCTTTTTCAAAAACGTGATGCCAGAAATCTTCCATTCTTACATGAATTCGACTTGGTCATCATGTTGTGCGAAGGAGGGTTCTCACTGATGGAGACCGATGAAATGAATTATCAGATTCTCCTGAGTGCATCAAACGCCCTGAGGCAGAAAGGGAAACTGATATTTACTACGCTTAATGCTTTGTTCCCTCTGTTCCATTCCGTGAAAGATTTCCTTGATTCAGGCGCCAAAGAAGGGAACGCAAAATGCGGCAGCATTTCATTCGATCTGATGACTTTCCGGGAAAGCAGCACAATACATGCCGAAGATGATCTTGGAAACAAGAAGGAACTGCATTGCAGTGAAAGGTATTATACGCCATCGGAAATAGCCTGGCTGTTAAAAACGCTTGATTTCAATACCATCGATATTTTCGGTGCGAAACTGGGTGCCTTCAGCCGGGACGACAAATTGTCGACAGATGACTTTGAAATGCTCGTAATTGCTGAAAAATGATTGTGAAGTGCTTACCGGCCGCTGAACCGGATCGTGGCCCTGTCGGACACTCCGGGTAAACTCTTCGTCAACGATTTGTGGTACGAGTGTACTGCCTCCTTTGAGACCGGGGCTTGTAACTCACTTGGAAATTCAAATTTGCCTGATGCTCGCGAGGGTTTAAAAAGGCTGAGCTGTCACTTTGTGGTCTTTCTGCGCCGCGGGCTGAAAGGCTGGGAGAGGAGAGGTTGCCATGACGGAAACGAGGAGAAGCTATTGTGGTTTGTGTCACCCGCGCTGTGGTCTCCGATTGGAGATCGAGAACGGGAAGGCCGTCAAAGCGACGGGAGACCCGGACCACCCCGTCACGAGGGGGCGCATTTGCATTCGCGTCAAGGCTCATCTGACCGATATTCTGCATCCTCGGATGGCGGATGTCCAGCATGGGTGGTGGTTCCCGGAGCGCAGCGGGGCGGAACCGGACTTGTTCGGCGTATTCGAGTCCAATGCCAACGTGCTCTGTCCTGACCGGCCTGAGTTCTGCAGCCCCGAGATCGGTGGGTGGCCCCACAGTGCTCTATTGTGCCGGGTTGAAAAACCCCGGTAGTATACGCAACCCCCTTGTATCATTTCTTCATGAAGGCTCCATGGCGGGCTTTGCCCTTGACGCGCAAGATGAGACCCCCTATAGTTGTGTCCCTCGCGAAAATGCTGAATTCTGCACAGCGGCACGCAGCACTCGGCGATGTCTCGGAGGGTTAAACTTGTCAGCGGCACCCCGGGCATGAGGTGAACCGTGCTGATTTCCCCGTTCCTGATGCTTCCTTCCATCTTTCTGATCTCCCTGGTGCTCACCATGGTGGGTTTGGGGGGCGGTCTTTTTTTTTCGCCCCTTTTCGTTCTTTTGCACATGCCGGCCCCTGTCGCTGTGTCTGCATCCCTTTTCCTGAACGGGAGTGCAGCCGCTTCAGCCGCATACGTGTATTACCGGAAGAAAATGATCGATTTTTCCGTCTCTCTTCCCCTTCTCCTCACCTCCTCCGTGGCGGCGCCTGCAGGCGCCTTCCTGACCGCCAGGGTCGACCTCAGGTTCTTTCTAGGCATCATGGGGTGCGTTATTCTATTGGCAGGGGTACGCATGTTTTTTTCTCCTGCCGCCGAGGATGACCTGGTGCGCGTGCCCCGCCGCAGGAAAATCCTCCGGGGTGGCCTTCTGGGCCTTGTCATCGGCTTCATGGCAGGCCTTCTGGGGATCGGAGGCGGGGTCTTCGTTGTCCCGCTTCTGATCTACTCGCTCAGGGTTCCCACCCGGACGGCTGCCGCTTCTTCTATCTTCATCGTTTGCTTTTCGTCCTTCACCGGTTTCGTCACCCACGCATCCCTGGGCAACACCGACTGGCCCTTTGTGCTTCTTGCAGGGCTTTTCTCCTTTGCCGGCGGGCAGGCAGGGTCACGGATCATGTCCGAAAGACTGAAAGCAAAACCCATCCGCGTGATCTTCGGCGTGATCCTCCTGCTCCTCAGCGTCAGGATTTTTCTCAGGGCTTTTTCCTAGCCGGAAAAGCTTTTGAAACGTGGGAAAAACATTATCCATAGGCATACCGTCGCGCCGACTCTTGGAACAGTTATTGCGTGTTCATCTCTTAGGTGCAGTAGAATTGGTTCGCGCTGACGGCCCGAAAATGCTTGTCATCTTGGGCTGAAGGTTTTAGTTATTTATTGATGAGGAGGAACCGCCGTCTGTGACGGGACGTGTGCAGATTTGCGGAAGCGTAACGTCAGCGGCATTGGGATTGGAGCCCTGGCGAAGGCCTTGTAAACAAATCGTTCTTAAGACGGAAGAAGAGGAGGAAGCGATGAGGATGAAAAGATTGTTTTTCCTGTTGATCAGCGTATGCACCATAGGATTTCCGGCCGCCTTGCCCGCCTTTGAAGGCATGATCATCCAGAAGAACACGCATATTTCAAGCAGCGCGAACCCGGCCATGGAGTCGATGGAAAAGATGTTCGAGCACGTGCCTCCTGAGCAAAAAGCGTTGATGGAAAAGGCGATGCGGGAGGCCATGGGTCAACGCCAAAGCGAACCGGAGGTCTTCACGCAGACCCTCTACATCAAGGGGAGCAGCATGCGGATGGATTTCGATGCGGGAGAGGAAGAAAAGGCATTCATGGTTCTGGATGCGGAGAAGAAGGTGATGCGCAACTTTTTCCCTGACAGGAAGACTTACCTGGAAATGAGCTTTGAGGAGATGGAACAGATGGGCCGGGGAATTTCGGAAATGCAACGGGAAATCGGGCCCGGCATGCAGGTCGAGATGGGGGAATTGAAAAAGACGGGCCAGAAGAAGAAAATCAATGGGTACATGTGCGAGCTTTACACACAACAGGCAGGCGATTACACCAATGAATATTGGATCACGAAAGAGGTTACGATGAAGCAACTCATGGGGGAGCTTGAAGATTCCATGAAAGCATTAAGCGATAGGAGCGGGCTGGGTGCATGGCAGGAACCCTTCATGAAGATCGACGGTTTTCCGATCCTGACCATTACACGAAACGAGTACGGCACAAATCAGAACGAAGTTATAAAGATCGAGAAAAAGGGACTGTCGAATGAGCTTTTCGCCTTGCCGGCGGGGTATCAAAAGCAGTCCTTGCGAGAGATGATGAACCAGTGAGCCCGGTGCAGGGTCGCTGCCTATTCGTGATGGTGCATGTCTTCGGCTCCGATTCTTTGACCGGCAGGCCGACAGGCGTCAAAAAGAGGCGGCGTTTCAGGTTGTATTGAAACGCCGCCTCACAGGTTGTTAATCGCCTCCGTGAGCGTTCAAAAATCCGTCAATTCGTGGCGGTCACCGCTTCTTGATCATCCGATTAGCAGTTCAGAATACGCTTCAGAACCCCTCGAAGACGTTTATGCTGCCATCAGCCGAGGTCGAAGCGGTCAAGGTTCATTGCCTTGTTCCACACCGCTACAAAATCGTTCAGGAACTTCTCCTGGGAGTCCTCACATCCGTAGACTTCCGCCAAGGCTCGAAGTTGGGAGTTCGAGCCGAAGATGAGGTCGAGCCGGGTGCCGGTCCACTTGAGTTCGCCGGTTGCACGATCCCGTCCCTCGAAGACATCTTTGTCTTCCGGGGTCGCCTTCCATACCGTGCGCATGTCGAGCAGGTTCACGAAGAAGTCGTTGGTCAACGTCTCCGGCCGCTTGGTGAATACGCCATGTTTGGATCCCCAGAAGTTCGCGCCCAGCGCGCGCATGCCGCCGACGAGAACGGTCATTTCAGGTGCGGTCAGCGTCAGCAGTTGCGCGCGATCAACCAGCAGTTCCTCGGCCGATACGGCGTATTTGGTCTTCTGGTAGTTGCGGAAACCATCCGCCTTCGGCTCGAGCACGGCAAAGGAGGCAGCGTCGGTCTGCTCCTGCGACGCATCCGTGCGTCCCGGGGTGAAGGGAACGGTCACATCGTGACCGGCCTTCCCGGCAGCTTGCTCGACGCCTGCGCATCCCCCCAGGACAATCAAGTCGGCGAGGGAAACCTTCTTGCCGCCGGACTGTGCGCTGTTGAACTCCTTTTGGATTCCCTCCAGGGTCTGCAACACCTTTTTCAGTTGGGCCGGCTCGTTGACTTCCCAATCTTTTTGCGGCGTAAGACGGATGCGCGCGCCGTTGGCGCCTCCGCGCATGTCGGAGCCGCGAAACGTGGAAGCCGACGCCCAGGCAGTCGAAACCAGCTCCGGTACAGACAGACCCGAAGCCAGGATCTTGGTTTTCAGGGAGGCGATGTCCTTCGCGTCGATCAGCTCATGATCGACGGCGGGCACCGGGTCTTGCCAGATCAGTTCCTCCGTCGGCACCTCCGGGCCCAGGTAGCGCGAGCGGGGCCCCATGTCGCGGTGCGTCAGCTTGAACCACGCGCGGGCGAAGGCGTCGGTGAATTCCTTGGGATTCTTCAGGTAGCGCCTCGCGATCGGTTCGTAGATCGGGTCAAAGCGAAGGGAGAGGTCGGCCGTAGTCATCATCGGCCGGTGCTTCTTGGACGGATCATGGGCGTCAACCACCATGTCACTTTCGGCCACGTCCTTGGCCCGCCACTGATGTGCGCCGGCCGGGCTCTTGACCAGTTCCCACTCGTATTTGAACAGTATCCTCAGATAGCTCAAGTCCCATTTGGTCGGATTCGGCTTCCAGGCGCCCTCGATGCCGCTGCTGATGGTATCGCCGCCTTTGCCGCTACCGAAGCTGCTCTTCCAGCCAAGTCCCTGCTCCTCGATGGGAGCGGCCTCCGGTTCCGGACCGACAAACTCCGGACTGCCGGCACCGTGGCACTTGCCGAAGGTGTGGCCG
>JAWOJI010000147.1:0-3150 GCA_046481735.1 Desulfatiglandales bacterium
GCTTGCGACCATGGTGAAGGAGTACTACGGCCACCGGGGATGGGATGACGGAGGTATTCCCCCGGAAAAAACATAGGGGTTTGTCTCGCTCACCGCTGGAGTACGGGTAAACTCGAAATGGCGAAAAGAAGCAAGCCTGGCGCCGGTAGTCAGTGGTCCGTCGTCCGTTGTATCTCAGCCTTGCCACAAACAATGGACAAGCGCCCGTGGACATTTCTCAGTCTCAGTATTCCATCATTCCAATATTCTTTTGATTCGGGCTTGACATTCTAAACAACCGAGGTACACTGACCTTGTCGCTAGGGGAGGCCCACTGAGAGCCGGGTGAGAATCCGGCAACCCTTAGAACCTGATCCGGGTAATTCCGGCGGAGGGAAGCGACGGACGACAAAATTCTTTTCTCAGTGCACAAGGGCCGCTTTCCCTCCTGGAGAGCGGCCTTTTTTAATGAAATCCGCTATCGCAGATTTCATGGGGGTGAATGCCATGGAAAGCCGGCACGGAATCAATCCTGTGAGGGCGGACGATCGAAACCTTGGAGGGATGGATTTTCTCCTCCTCTGGGCAGGGGCTGCCGTCTCCCTGGCAGAAATCTGGGCAGGGGGACTCCTGGTCCCCCTCGGAATCACCGCAGGGATTCTGGCCGTTCTTCTTGGGCACATCATCGGCAACACACCTCTAGCTTTGGGAGGCATCATCGGAGCCAGGACGGGGCTCCCTTCCATGGTCTGTGTCCGGCCTTCCTTCGGGGTGCGGGGATCTTATTTTGCCACTGTCCTCAACCTGGTCCAGCTCGTGGGGTGGACAGGGGTTATGCTCTGGATCGGGGGGCAAGCTGCTCAGGCGGTCAAGCCTTTTCCGGGCGTCGGGTTTAGGGGTTGGGTTATCGTGGCCGGAATCGTGACAACCCTATGGGCCGTTCTCGGACACCGGTTCTGGAAATGGATTCAACGGATCGCCGTCACTGCCCTTTTGCTTCTTTGCTGCGTCATGACCTACGTGTTGTTCAGCCGGTATGGGTGGGACCAGCTTACAAGTATCCCCTCCAATGGATCCATGCCTTTCATGGTCGGCCTGGATCTTGTGATTGCCATGCCCATTTCCTGGCTTCCCCTTGTCTGCGATTACACGCGGTTCGGAAAAAGCACTCCGGCCGCTTTTTGGGGAACGTGGGTCGGCTATTTCCTTGTGAGTTCCTGGATGTATCTCATAGGGCTTAGCGCCGCTCTGGCCACCGGGTCCGCAACGCCCGAGAGCATGGTCATGGATCTCATGGTCGGCATGGGTCTTGCCCTTCCGGCCATCATCATCGTGCTCTTTTCGACCTTTACGACCACGTTTCTGGACATTTATTCCACGGCCGTCTCCTCCCTCAATATGTGGCCCGGATTGGGGGAGAGGCGAGGAAGCATTTTGTGCGGAATTCTCGGAACGGCCCTGGCCCTGGTTTTTCCGGCAACCGCCTACGAGGCTTTCCTCCTTTTCATCGGTTCCGTGTTCTGCCCTCTTTTCGGGGTTGTACTGGCTGATTACTTTGTCCTCCGAAGAGGGAGGTATTTTGAAGGACAGATCCATGGCCGGGATCTCTACTGGTATTCGGGCGGGTTCAACCCCTGGGCCTTTGTTTCATGGGCGGCGGGTTTTGGGCTGTATCATCTTTTCCAGGGGGCAACCTCCCTTGGGTCCTCAATTCCGAGCCTGGTGATAGCAGGAGTGATCTACCTAGCTCTTATGGCTCTTCGTCAACCCAAAGCGCGGAGGTATCCATCATGAACTCAAGGGATGCAGCACGCGCCGTTATCCTGGTCGCCATTGCCGTGGCCCTTGGGTTTGTATCCATCCCTGTCGGGATTTCCCGAATCTCACCTGGACAGCACATGGTCAATGTGCTTGCTGCGGTAATGCTGGGACCGGCCTATGCCGTTGGGATCGCTACGGCAACGGCCATCATCCGAAACATTTTAGGTATCGGGACTTTTCTTGCATTTCCGGGGGGTATTTTTGGCGCCTTCCTGGCGGCCCTTGCCTACCGCGGATTCAAGAACGTTTATGTGGCTGGGCTTGGGGAAGTTGTTGGTACCGGGCTTTTGGGTTCCCTGGTTAGTGTATTGATTGTGGCTCCGCTTTTCATGGGGAAGCCAATGGCTCTGGGTGCGATAATGCTTGCCTTCAGCCTTAGCACATTTGCAGGCACGGTGATTGGCATCGCGGCCTTGCACGGGCTCCGAAAGGCCGGGATCTGGAAACCGTGATCAGTCTCTCCGGCATCTTCTATCGTTATCCCGGCGCGAGCAATGGATGGACTCTTGAAGGAGTCAACCTCACGGTCCGCGACGGGGAGTTTGTTCTGGTTTGCGGGAGCAGTGGATCAGGGAAATCCACCCTGGCTTATCTCTTCAACGGCCTGGTTCCCCATTTCTTCGGCGGCGACCTCCAGGGTTCCGTGACGGTGGAAGGCCTGGACACCCGGCAAATGAGCGTGGCCGGTCTTCTGCCCAAGGTGGGGCTGGTGTTGCAGAACACGGACGCCCATCTGTTCTGCAGCACTGTGGAAGACGAAGTCGCCTTCGGCCTGGAGAGCGTGGGTTGGCCGGCAGCGGAAATCCAGGGACAGGTCCGATGGATTGCAGAAACGCTCCATGTCCGGGACCTTCTCCATCGCCCTCCCCAGGCTCTTTCGGGCGGTGAACGGAGACTGGTTGCCATCGCCTCGGTGCTCTGCCTGGACCCTTCCGTCCTCGTTCTGGATGAGCCCTTTGCCCACCTCGACTGGGAAGGCATGAGGCGGGTCAGAAATCTTCTGGTCGATCTTCACCATAGAGGAAAGACCCTGGTGGTTATCGAGCAACGGGTGGGGGCCTTGCTCCGGCATGCTTCCCGGTGCGTGGTCATGGAACAGGGGAAACTGGTTTTTGACGGAGAGCCTGCGGAGTCGATGACCGTGCTTCAGGCACGGCATCTTTTGCCCGTTTATCCCGAAAAAGTGAAAAAGGCTTCAAAGGGCGCCAAGACGGCGATAGCCGTCAGGGACCTCTCCTTTTCAAAAGAGGGAAGAAAAATTCTGCAAGACATTTCCCTGGAGGTGAAGGGGGGGGAGACGGTGGCTGTGGTGGGGCGAAACGGTTCGGGGAAAACCACGCTCATTCGACA
>JAWOJI010000242.1:0-3549 GCA_046481735.1 Desulfatiglandales bacterium
CCCGCAGTTGTTCCCCTCACGAGCTCATGAACTTCTTTTCTGAACCCCTTGGCGCGGCGTAGCCCTGCTGGAAGCCGTGAGACTCTCGAAGGGAGCCCTGTCGAATGGGCGAAGCCGGCTGAACCCTGAACGCTGAACGCTGAAAACTGATCTAGGCTCCCGTAACCATCAAATGAAGGACGAGGGCCAGGACCGTGAGCATCCCAAAGGCCAGATGAAGCTGCGCCGTAGCCGCATCGATCATGGCGAATTCCCCGGTGGGGAGCCGCTCCTTGAGATGCACCATTCGGGTGACCTTCACAGCCAGAGGCAACGAGAAAAAGACCATGAGAGAAAACAAAGAGAGACCTGCGAAGGCAATGAGGAGGAGCGTGGCCCCATAAGCTCCGTAGATCAGGGAGTAGTACATGGTTTTTGCGCGGCTCTCACCGATGAGAATGGGAACCGTCTTGATGTTCACCGCCCTGTCATTGGCAATATCGCGGAGGTTGTTGCTGTGAAGGATCGCATCCACCAGAAGTCCTATGGGCAAAGCATAGAGCACCGGCGCCCATGAGAACCTGTGGGCCTGAACATAGTAAGCGCCGAGGACCATGGCAGGTCCGAAGGACACAAAAACGGCGATGTCCCCAAGGGCCCGGTACTTGAACGCAACAGGGCCCGCAGTGTAGAAAACCCCGAAAACGCCGCCCACGGCGACAAGCCCCACCAGAAAAAGGCCGCCTGGAGTCACATACACCAGATAGGCGCCGATGAGACCGGCTACGGCAAGAGCGACCCACCCCCCTCTGAGGATTCGGGCGGGTTCCATAACGCCCGCCACCAGGAGGCCGCTGGAACCGAAGGTGCCCTCCCTGTCCACCCTCGCCCTGTAATCGTAATAGTCTGAGAGAAGGTTGGCCCCGGCATGGGCTGTCATGCACCCGATCCCGGTGAGAAGGAGGCGGAAAAGGTCAAGCTTCAATCCAGAATTGTCGATCAACGCAATGACGCCGCCAAGAAGGGGCGGGATCAGGCTGACTGTGAAAGCAAAGGGTCGGACGGCTTGCCACCACAAAGCAAAAACCGACATCACGGATCCTCCGAAAGGCAATGGGAAAGCCCATTGCAAAGGAAATCCGCCTTGGCGGACTTCGAGACTTCCAGGGAGCGTTTCACGAAATCTGCTCCGGAAGATCTTCTTTACATAAGGGAAAGCGGCCGCAGCGTCAAGGTGGAATGCAATCCCCTGATTCCAGCTCTTTGATTCAAGTCAATCCGCCCGTGGGGCAAAGCAGTACGGGGTTCTGTTTTTCGCCTGTTTGCTCCTGCGCGAGAAGAAGAAACTCTGGAGAAGGGCAAAAATATTGATTGAAATGCCGGCTCACCTTCATTTTATTCTTGAATTTATTCTTCAGATCAACTACTCTTGCGCAATTTCCTATTATTAACCCATAACAATCCAGGAGGAGGAAGGTTATGAACAAAGGGGATCTGGTCAGTGAGGTTGCGAAAGTAGTGGCCACCAAGAAAGCGGCTCAGGACGCGGTGGACACGGTTTTAGCCTGCATCGCAAAGGCCCTCAAGAAGAAACAGGAAGTCACCCTTGTGGGATTCGGCACGTTTAAGGTGAGCAAGAGAAAAGCCCGCAAAGGAAGAAATCCTCAGACCGGCGCTGAGATTAAGATCAAGGCAAAAAACGTTCCCAAGTTTGTCCCCGGAAAGGCGCTAAGAGCCGCTGTGAAGTAGCAGCCGCTCCAGGAATTTTAAGAGGCCCTTATCAAGGATCGCCCGTCCTGATGGGGGCCTTTGCTTTTCGAGAGGAATGAGTTCGTGAGAGCATAAGTTCATGAAATCCGCTGATTCGGATTTCATCGTGGGTTTGTCTGGTGGCACGGACAAACGCAGCTTGTCCGTGAAGGAGGGAGAGCACGGACAAGGGAACGCTTGCTCGCCTCAGGCGGGTTGTCCGTGGCACCTGTGAGAACAAGATGACGGATATTGGAGCCCTGAAAGGGCGCTATATGAAATCTGCATCAGCAGATTTCATGAAGGGGCGATGTGTGAAATCTGCCTGGGCTGTTTTCATTCCCCTCCTTCTCTTTCTCTCCGTCGTTTTTGCTCATCCTCTCCCGATTTACAGCCGGACTCTTCAGGTTTTCGAAAGACAGGATGTCAGGGTCATGGTCGACGCGTCCTTCAAGGGTGCAGTCGAGGAAGTGTTCGATCTATACCCAGGCGTGAAAGCGGATCTGGAAGCCGGGCTCGGCCTGGAAGTCGACTTCACCCCCTCCGTCCTGCTGATCAACGACACGCGGACCTTCCGGGAGATGGCGGGCGGCGATTTTGTCGTCGCCTTTGCCGTGCCGAAAGAAAACCTCATGGTCATTGACTACTCCCGCGCAACGTTGAACCCCTTCTCCCTCCGGGTGATCGTGAAGCACGAACTCTGCCACCTCCTGCTCCACCACTACCTTGAGGGCCACCGAATCCCAAGATGGTTTGAAGAAGGCATTGCGCAGTGGTCCAGCGAAGGCATAGGTGAAATGCTCATGGATTCCAAGAAGCCTCGCCTCAACGAGGCGGTCCTGGCAGGGAAAATCATTCCCCTGAGAGAAATTTCAGACTTCTTTCCTGCGGATCGGGAGTCTCTCAGCCTTGCTTACGAGCAAAGCCTGAGCTTCGTCTCGTACCTGGTCGACAGGTGCGGGCTTGAGGGCATCCTCCAGGTCCTGGAGGCCGTCAGGAAGGGTTACACGTGGGAAGAGGCCGTGCGGGGTGCGATGGGCGCGTCATCCCTCGACCTTGAAGCGGGGTGGCGCAGTCACCTGAAAAAGCGGTTGACCTGGTTCACGTACCTTGTGAACAATCTCTACCAAATTCTTTTCTTCCTTGCAGCCGTGGCCTCCATCATCGGCTTTGTTCGTGCCTACCTGAGAAAGAGAGCGTACCTTCGTGAAATGGAGGAGTGAAACCCGTCTTGGCTGATTTCGTCAGAGCCCTTTCTCCTCCCTGATCTTTTCGTGCAGTTCCCTGAAGGTCCCGGCCGACAGGGCTGCGGATTTGTCCGGTCGGACCTTGATTTGCGCGGCTCCCTTTGGGCACACCGTCGCGCAAACACCGCATCCGATGCACCACCCTTCGTCAACAACCGGAAGTCCCTCCTCCAGTCCTACGGCCTGAACCGGGCAAATGTCCGCGCACTCCCCGCACCCCGTGCAAAGCTCGTCATCCGTGGTCCTGAGAAAGTACGTTGCCATCAGCGCGTCGCGGGGGATCTTTCTTCTCCTGATGCTGCCTACGTTCCAGCACGCGCAGCCGCAGCAGTTGCAGTTGTGCTGAACGTCCCCTGCCGCGTTGTCCACGAAATGAACGAGACCCGCTTCCTCGCTCTTCCGGACGATCCGCATGGCTTCCTCTGCGGATATTTCTTTTCCCAGCCCCTTGTCGATGACGTAGCGCGCCATGGCGTTGAACTTCATGCAGACCTCCGTGGGATGTTCACAGCCTTTGCCCGCCAACCGGTGAGCGATGCGGCAAGGGCAATGGGCCACGGCGATAAGCCGGGCC
>JAWOJI010000371.1:0-3607 GCA_046481735.1 Desulfatiglandales bacterium
CATCTACCAGGCCCTCGCCAGGGCGTGGAAAATCCCGTTCGTCAAGATCGACCCCCTCAAGCTGGACCTGAATCTGGTCACAACCACCATCCCGCACAACTTTGCAAGAAAACACCTGGTCCTGCCCATTTCAATCGATGAAGGCTGCCTCACCGTGGCCACCCCGGACCCTTTCAATGCGGAAGTGGTCCACGACATCGCCCAGGTGACCCACATGAAGGTCAAGACCGTCGTGAGCCCGAAGACGGATATCATGAAGATCATCAATGAATTCTTCGGGTTCAAGCGCTCTATCGTCGCCGCCCAGCACCAGTTCGGCGCCCCTCTGGTCGATCTGGGAAATCTGGAGCAATATGTGAGGCTTCGCTCTTCCGATGAGCTGCCCTCGAATGACCAGCACATTGTCAACGCGGTGGACCATCTTTTCAGCTATGCCTTTGACCAGAGGGCGAGCGACGTTCACCTCGAGCCCAAGAGAGACAAGAGCATCGTGCGCTTCAGGATCGACGGCACCCTGCACCCGATTTATGAAATCCCTAAGAACGTTCATGCCGCAGTAGTGAGCAGAATCAAGAACCTGGCCCGCCTCGACATGGCCGAGAAGAGGCGGCCGCAGGACGGCAGAATCAAAATGGAAAAAGGCGGGGTCGAAGCGGAGATCCGGGTTTCCTGCATCCCGGTTGCCTTCGGTGAAAAGATCGTCATGAGGATCATGGATCCTGACGTTCTTTTTCAGAGCCTCGAGAAACTTGGGTTCAGTGCCATGGACCTCCTCCGCTATCAGCAGATGATTTCCATGCCCAACGGAATCGTGCTGGTGTGCGGCCCCACGGGAAGCGGCAAATCCACCACCCTCTATTCGACTCTTCGGTACGTGTCAACACCGGACATCAACATCACCACCGTCGAAGATCCTATTGAAATGATCCACGAGGACTTCAACCAGATCGCGGTGCAGCCTGTGATCGGCATCACCTTTGCCTCCATCCTGAGAAATATTTTGAGGCAGGACCCGGATATTATCATGATCGGCGAAATGAGAGACGTGGAGACCGCCGAAAATGCCATTCAGGCCGCTCTTACCGGGCATCTCGTCCTCTCCACGCTTCACACCAACGATGCGCCTGCCTCCATCACCAGGCTCCTGGACCTCGGTGTCCCCTCCTTTCTGATTCAGGCCACACTCGTGGGGATCCTTGCTCAGCGACTGGTTAGAAAAATCTGCCCCCACTGCAAAGAGACCTTCGAAATAGACCATGCCGAGTTGGAGGGCCTCGGGCTCGACCTGGGCAAGGAAGGGACCGTTCTGCTTTACAGGGGAAAGGGCTGCATGAAGTGCCGTGGCACCGGGTACTTGGGCCGGATCGGCATTTACGAGGTTCTCCCCATAACCGACGCAATCCGCAAAAGCATCACCCATGAGTGCAACGTGGAGCTGATCCGCGATTGGGCGAGAAAGGAGGGGATGGTGACCCTCAGAGAGAACGCCGTTAAGAAGATGATGGAGGGCAAGACATCCTACCAGGAAGTGTTGCGGGTGACCTGGGAGCAACTATGAACTCCCTTCGTGATTTCTACAACTTGTTCCCTTAACAAGAACTGAAATGCTCTCCCATCTTGTCATTGCCAACTTCGCCATCATCAGCCACCTGGAGATTCAGTTCAAACCCGGCCTCAATGTCCTGTCCGGCGAAACCGGGGCCGGGAAATCCATCATCATCAATGCGGTGAACCTCATCCTTGGTGGGAGAGCGTCAGCAGACCTCATTCGAACCGGTGCAGACGAAGCCAGGGTGGAAGCCCTTTTTACGCTCCCCGAAAAAGATTCTGTGAAAGAAGTGTTGAGAGAGCTTGAGTTCCCATCCGGAGAGGACCTTCTGATCAAGCGTCACATCTCCCGGGAGGGGAGGAACAGGATCATGATCAACGGATCCATGGCCACGCTCCAGACGCTCTACCGGGTTGGAATAGCGCTCATGAGCATTTCCGGCCAGCATGAGCACCAAGTGTTGCTCAAGCCGGAAAATCACCTCTTTCTGTTGGACGATTTCGGCTCCCTTTCACATGAGCGGTTGAGCGTGAATGATCTCTTTCAACGCTTCAAAAACCTCAAAGGGAACCGTCAAAACCTGGAAAGGGAGATTCGAGAAAGGGAAGAACGGCAGGATCTGGCAAGGTTTCAGAGGGAGGAAATCGAGAAGGCGAAACTCAGGCCTTGCGAGGATGATCTGCTTGAGGCCGAGAGGAAGCGCCTCCTTCACGCAGAGCAGCTCAAAGAGATCGCAGCGGAGACTTACGGAATACTGTACGAGGAGAACGATTCGCTTCTGGCCAGGCTCTCCTCATGCATCAGAAAACTGCAGAAAGGCTGTGACCTGGACGACAGGCTCACTCCCATCGCAAAGGTTCTCGAATCCGTCAAGATAGAGATGGAGGAGGCAGCCATAGAGCTGCGGGAAGCTAAAAAAGGGATCACCGCAGACCCACAGAGGCTCGATCAGGTTGAAGGGCGGCTGCAGCTTATCCGCAAAATGAAGCAGAAGTATGGCCCCACCATTGAGGAGATCCTCCGTTACCATGACAGGCTCTCTCACCAGATGAATGACCTTGAGGACAAACGTGAAGCCCTGAGAAAAATGGATGAGACCATCGGAGAGGTTGAAAAAGAGACCGTCGAAAAAGCGGTACTGCTTTCCCAAAAACGGAAAGCAGCGGCAAGCAGATTTCTGGAGGCATTGCGAAACGAGCTTGCCCTCCTCGATCTGGCGGGCACACGTTTCGAGGTTCGTTTCGACGAGGAAGGAGGCCGGGGAGGCATTGAAGCTCTAAGGGATGACGGCCTGGACAAGGTCGAGTTCATGATGTCTCCGAACGTGGGGGAGGATGTGAAACCTCTCTCCAGAATTGCTTCAGGGGGAGAGCTTTCCAGGATCATGCTGGCCTTGAAAACCATTCTTGCCAGGACCTCCTCTGTGGAAACCATTGTGTTTGATGAAGTTGACTCAGGAATCGGGGGGGCCACGGCGGCCGTGGTGGGAGAGAAACTCCACGGCCTGGCCCGATTTCACCAAATCCTCTGCATCACCCATCTGCCTCAAATCGCCAGCAAGGGGTCCACTCACTTTGTGGTAAGAAAGAAGGTGGTTGACGGGCGGACAGGAACGGTCATTGCGGAGCTGGACCGGGAAGAACGGGTGAAGGAGATTGCAAGGCTCCTGGGAGGCAAAATCATCTCCCAAAAGGCTCTCGCCCACGCCAGAGAAATGCTTCTGAATTAGCCATCGGCACACACAGATCGCACGCCGCGGCACAAAAGCAGGAAAGATTACCTCACGGACCACAGGGGAACCACAGGCGTTTGTCCTATGGTCTTAGCATTTCCCTGTTGGGGACTTTCTTCTGCCTGCTCACCTTTTGATGCGGATAATCTGCCCCGCTTGCACCTGGAAATCCGAAAGAGGGATGGCAAAAGCTTGATTCTCTTTAACTTCTTCCACTTTGATCTCTCCGATTCGCGGTCCAAGCAATGAAACCTGGGTTCCGGTGGCGGATTGAATGGTTTCAGCCTTGTCCAGAACCTCGAAAACAGCCCCGGTCTCGAGACCCA
>JAWOJI010000277.1:0-3423 GCA_046481735.1 Desulfatiglandales bacterium
CCCTGTATATGCGGAGCGCTGAACCCTGAACCTAGAACTCTGAACCTAGAACCTTGAACCTTGAACCACAACCCATGAGATTCACTCCTGAGATACCAGAGCGTGGGCGGCCAAGTCAAGCGGCGGTGCGGGGCTCTGATTCGTAATCTGAATATGCAATAAGCCGTTAAGCCCTGGAACCAGTCTCCCGGAGAAAGGAAAGAACTTGACAGGAGGGATTGTCCTGGTGCATGAAAAAAACATGAACGGAAATCCTGCCGAGCTGAGACGCCTCATCCGAAAGGGTCAATGGGCAAAGCCCACCACCGGTCTCGCGCCCGGCTACGTCCAGGCCAACCTGGTCATGCTGCCGCGAGAACAGGCCTTCCCCTTTCTTCTTTTCTGTGTCCGAAATCCGAAACCATGCCCTGTCCTGGATGTCCTGGGTCCAGGCCAAACAGAGCCGCGCATTGCGCCTGGGGCCGATCTGCGAAAAGACCTGCCAAGGTACCGGCTGTACGAGCACGGGGAACTCAAGTCCGAGGCGGACGATGTCACCCCTTTTTTCCGCGACGACATGGTGAGCTTTCTGCTGGGGTGCAGTTTTTCGTTCGAGGCGGCGATGATGGCTGCGGGCCTTCCCATTCGAAACATGGAAGAAGGGAAGAACGTGTCCATGTACATCACGAACCGACCCTGCATCCCTGCCGAGCCTTTTTCGTGCCCCATGGTGGTAAGCATGCGGCCCATGACGCCCGAGCAGGCGGTCAGGGCGGTCCAGATCACCACCCGCTTTCACCTCACCCACGGCGCACCCGTCCACATGGGGTCGCCGGAGGCCATCGGCATCAAGGACATGAATCGTCCGGAATTCGGGGACCCTGTGACCATCTTGCCGGGGGAGATCCCCGTGTTCTGGGCATGCGGCGTCACTTCCGCGCTCGCGGCGCTCTCCGCCAAACTTCCCCTGGTCATCACCCACGCGCCGGGTCACATGTTCGTCTCCGACATCAAAGATGAGGATCTCACGGTCTTTTAAACGCCGTTCATTACGACCTTGACAGGGTTTGGCGTTTTCCCTATAGTGCCGCCCAAGCAGCAGAAGACCTCCCCGACGCCCATCCTGTTGATCCTTGCAGGGGAGCGATATGTGTGTTTACATGCCGGCGCCCGTGCCGACAACCCGGCGCGGGCATTTCCTTCCACCACACCGTTTGACCAACAAAAGGAGGTATCGAGATGAAGGCATTGGTGAGACTTGCATTGCTGGGCATTGCCCTTTTGGCGGTTCTTGGACTTACGCTTCCGGCAGATGCAGTTGCGGCCGAGGAGATCAAGATCGGTGTCATTTATCCCCTCACGGGCGGCGCGGCTGCAGCGGGCCGCGAGCTTCGCGCGGGTGCGGAACTGGCCGCTGAAATCGCCAACAACGTAATGGCGGACCTTCCCATGACCATGGCAAAGAACAGCGGCATCAAGGCCATGGGCGGGGCCAAAATCAATCTCATTTTCAAGGACCACGAAGGCAACCCGACCCTGGGCGCGGACCTGGCCAAGAAACTCATCCTGGATGACAAGGTTCACGGGATTCTTGGGTGCTACCACAGTTCGGTGACCAAAACCGTGAGCGCGGTCTGCGAGCAGTACGGCGTTCCCATGATCAACGGCTCCTCCACGTCTCCTGATTTGACCCTTCGGGGATTCAAATGGTTCTGGCGAACCACGCCCCACGACAAATGGTTCACGAAAGACCTTTTTGATTTCCTCAAAGGCCTGACCGAGGGAAAGGTCAAAGGCGTCAAGGCCGTTCCCAAGAAAGACATCGAGGCGGTGGCCGCTGCATGCGAAAACACCGAGTGGGGGTCACTCGTTACGGAGATGATCAAGCTCTTTGCGGGGGAGTATGATTTCAAACTTCGGAAAACTCTTCTCTATGCCGACAAAGCAACGGATCTTTCTAGCGAGGTGCGATCCCTAAAAGCGGCCAGACCCGATGTGATGCTCTTTGCTTCCTACACATCCGACGCCATCCTGATGGTCAAGACTCTGAAGGCGGAAAAAGCGAACCCGAAAATCATCTGGGGGCAGAATGCGGGCTTCGAAACCCCGGAATTCCGCGACACCCTTGGCAGCGACATCGTGGGCATCCTCACCAGGACCGTATTCCTGCCCCAGGTGGTTGAGGTCAAGAAGGTCGCAGGCCAGGTGAACGAAATGTACAAGGCCAAGACCGGGAATGATTTGAGCGGCGCCTCGGCGCGATCTTTCACGGGCCTGCAGACGTGGGTCCACGTGCTTGAGAAAGCCGGTTCGACCAATCCGGCCGACATTCAAAAAGCGGCCAATGCCATCGAGATCCCGGGAGAGGAGCTGGTCGTTCCCTGGGCGGGCGTGAAGTTCTCCACAACCGGAGAGGAGCTGGGGCAGAATATCCTGGGATCCGGCCTGATAGGGCAATATCAGAAAGCAAAGGACGGCAAGGTGGTTCTCGAAATCGTGTACCCCTTTGACGTTGTCACCGCCGATATGGTTTATCCCTTCCCGGGCTGGTAGGCGACCTGGGCTGAACTCAGCCGCCGTTCTCCCTGCCGGGGGACAAAAGCGGAAAAGAGGAGAACACAGGAGGATCGTATTTTATCATGGATCTTCTCCTTGGAGCCCTTGCAGCGGGAATTCTTCTGGGGATGGTGATTGCTCTGGTCGCTCTTGGCCTGACCATCATCTTCGGCGTGATGGACATTGTCAATTTTGCCCACGGCGAATTCCTCATGGTCGGCATGTACGCAGGTCTTCTGACCGCACATGCGACCGGCATAGACCCTCTTTTTACCCTGCCTGTTGCCGCGGTTGTAGGTTTCCTTTTGGGAATAGTATGTTACGCAGGTTTCATCAAGTACCTTCTCAGGGGCCCTATGGTTGCGCAGCTTTTGGGGACCTTCGGCCTCATGCTTTTCCTTCGAAACCTGGCTCTTCTCATCTTCGGCTCCAGCGACCGCACGGTTCATCACGGAATCCTGGTCGGCAAGAGCTTTGAGATCGGCATGGGCATCATCCTGCCGGCTACGAAACTGGCCGCCGCAGGACTTTCCGTCATCGCCTTTCTGGCCGTGTGGCTTCTCATGAACCGAACCAAGGTCGGAAAGGCCCTCACGGCCACGGCCTTGAACGCCCAAGCAGCCCGTTACATGGGCATTCCCACCGAGAAGATGAACGCCCTGGCCTGGGGAATCGGGGGCGCTTCCGTGACCGTGGCAGGCGCCCTGATTGTGAACTTCTGGGCGGTCAATCCCTTCATGGGCCTTCTTTTCACCATGATCGCCTTTGCCGTGGTGGCTCTTGGCGGTTTCGGCAATGTGCCCGGCGCTTTTTTTGCAGGCCTGGTCGTCGGCCTCATCATGGAGATCCCGGGTTTCTGGGATTTTTTCACCTACACCTTTGACTGGA
>JAWOJI010000297.1:0-5073 GCA_046481735.1 Desulfatiglandales bacterium
GCCTTTTTAGGGCTTACTCAAGATCAATTTCATTCATTTTTCATCATCGATACCATCATTAGCCGTCGCCCCGGCCCTTCGTTTTCGCTCAGGGCAATCGCTCCGGAGAACTGGCTTGAATACGAGTTTGCCCGGGAACGAATCAAGAGGCTCAAGAAAGGGAGCGGGTAAAGTTCGGGGCAGAAAAACAAAAAGGAGGGATCTGATGGAGTCGCTGATCAGGAACTGGAGCGGAGAAGAAGTCATCATCCGCCATGACAAACCCACGGGCGCATGGATCTTCATCGCCGTCCATTCGACCCGTTTGGGTCCTGCTGCAGGGGGAACGCGGATGAAGTTCTATCCTGATCCTGAGGCCGCGCTTCAGGATGCGCTAAGGCTTGCAGAGGCAATGACCTATAAATTCGCCGTGCCCGGTCTTGCCCGCGGAGGAGGAAAGGCGGTCGTCCATCTCCCCGACGCATTTGACACGAATCTGCGCCCCGATCTCCTGCGCCGCTATGGAAGCCTGGTCAAACAGCTCCGGGGCCTCTACTATACGGGTCCTGACGTAGGCACATCCTCTGCGGACATGAACGTCATTGCAGAAACCGGCTCTCCCTATGTTTTCGGACGAACCCCTGATGCCGGAGGGGCGGGAGATTCCGGGCCCATCACGGCGCTGGGGGTCTTTGCAGGAATCCAAGTCGTGTGCGAACGGCTTTTTGGAAGTCCTTCTCTCAATGCTCGGCGCATCCTTGTCCAGGGTGCGGGAAGCGTCGGCAGAACCCTGATGGACTTGCTGTGGGACGCAGGCGCCGAGGTGTGGTTCAGCGATCTGGACGAATCGGTGGTCTGCCGGTTCCGTGATGAAAAGGGTTTCCACTGCGTTCCGGTCGAATCGGTGTACCAAACCGAGTGCGACATCTTCTCGCCATGCGCCCTGGGAGGCATCCTCAATGCGGTCACCATTCCCCAGTTGAAATGTCAGGCCGTGGCAGGAGGCGCCAACAACCAGTTTCAAAGGAGCGAGGATGCGGAACTTCTGCATAAACGGGGAATTCTTTACGCTCCTGATTACGTAATCAACGCAGGCGGCGCTATCGGGATTCCAGGCATAGAAGCTCTGGGCTGGTCCAAGGAACTGGCTGAAAAGGAGGTCGTGAGAAGCATTCAAAGCGCTCTCCGCCGCATCCTGGAAATATCCGGGACCATGGGAATCACGACGGATGCCGCAGCACGGAGTCTCGCAGAGGAAAGGCTCGGCGTTGCAGGTCCTTCTACCCTTCCATAACCTCAAAAAAGGCTTCGAGCCGGGTCATGGCCTGCTCTTCGGAATAGGCCCTCGAATCCGCGATGTCGGCCTCGATCACCACGGAAGGAATGCCCAGGCGTTCCATCAAAAGCCGTTTCAGGTCATACTGACCGACCGAGTAAGGTTTGCAGCTTCTTGCCGAGTGGATGACCAGTCCGTCCACCTCGAACTCCTCGATCAGGCGCTCCATGAGGGAGAGCCTGTGGTTGAGGTTGTTGTTGAGAATGACGAGGCTGTATGCCCGGGCCATGGATTCAAAAGGCTTTGACTCGTCCAGATGGGGTGTCGTTTCGGCCCAGGCATTCGTGTAGGTCGCGGTAACAAAGTTCATGCCCCGCTCTGCAAAAAGATTGGAAAAATCTCTCATCTTGTACCAGACGGCGATATTGTCCCACATGAGCCGCTTTTCCTCGTGGGCAACCGCACCGATGCCCCTGTCCACCCGCTCCCTCAGTTCGCTCAAGAGAAGGCGATAGTAATCCAGGGCTACCGGCAGCCCGCGCAGTGAAACCACCGGAGCAAGATGGATGAACGCATCAAAAATGGTCATGGGCGCGGGTCGGGCCTTCATGGTGGCAAGGACTTGCCCCCAAATGAGGGAGGTTTCTTTTGCCGTTCGAATCACCTCCTGGAATTTGTGTTCTCTGAAAGCCTTTCCTGAAATTCGTTCGAGGTCGGGAATCGTTTCTTCAAACTGGCGCACCATGTAGGAGATATCCACCGCCCTGATTTCTTCAAAGTTATAAGGCGTATCAAAGAGAAGAAGCGGTATATTATAATGATGGGATAGTACCTTAAACCAATACATGATGGTCTGACAGATGTTGTTTGACGCAAAAAGGAGGTCCGGCTTGGGCAGTCTGCCCACCGGGGTTTTTCCGGAAAAGCACGTTCCCAAGTCGATACGCGCATAGGAACAAAGGTCCTGGTGATAGCCCCTTTCCTCGGCGATGCTGCAGAGTTCGGGCCCCGCTTTCTGAGCGCCGCACAGGGCGCCGTGGTTTTCCGGGTACACGGTGTAGAAGTCAAAGGGCCTGAGCATCTCCACCGGCGCCCCGCTTGTCACCCAGGCTACGGGTTTGGCGCCTTCGGCGTAACGGGAAAGGAAGTAGTGCCTGGTCATGATCTCTCTCAACCTGCCTGCACTCCGGAGGGGCGGGCCGAATTGAGGTCTGGGCCTTGCCGGGCGCCGTTTTTTCCTGAGGGAAGCAAGCCCCATGAGCGCAGGCGCGCCCAAGTCCTTCATGATATGAAAGCGTGCTTTCTTAAGTAAATGCATACCTACCTACCCACATGCAAAACCGTGCGCCTTGCGCCGTGCGCCTTGTGCCGTGCGCCTTGATCCGTGTGCCTTGGGCCGTGCGCCTTTAACTCAGCATCTCCGCAAAGGCCTCAATCCTGGTTCTCATCTGGCCGCTCGGAGCCTGGTGGATTTCCGAATCCAGAACCAACGTTGCGAGGCCTCTTTTTTTTACGGCCTCCACCATCTGGGGGAGATCGAAAAGCTCGGGCTCGCAGAATTTCACCATCCAGAAGATAACCCCCTCGGCGCCGCATCTTTCCACTTTCCCGAGAAGATAGTCCACCCTTTCCTGTATCGACCCGTTCCGGGTAGTGCAGGGAGGCATCAGGAAATACGCGTCTGCGAGCGCCTCGAAAGGGTCGAGCGCGGCAACAGGCGGGATGAGGAGCCTCCGGCTGCAGTTGAGCAGATCGTCTTCCCCCACCCTTACGTGGCGCTCATCGAGCAGGCGCAGCAGTTCGGGCGGATTGGGGATGACTCCGCTAAGGATCACTGCAGGACCGGACCGGGCCTCCCCTCTTGAGGCATCGAGGAAGAACTGCAGGAGGGGGATGAAATCGTCGGGGTGAAGGAACTCACCCTGGCGAATCACCCTGTAGAATTCTTCGTTGGAAGCGTCGAGGGTTCCTGCCGCTCTCGCATCGTAAGCTTTCTTGATGAGGGAGGCCGCCTCTTGGCCTTGGGTCAGCCGCTTTTCCAGCGCATCCCCCTCCACCGGGCCCCATCGCTTCTCCAGCACGGAGGCAAAGTTCCGAAGTTGATCCAGGTAATAGGCCCTGGATGACGCCTTGTAGGGGGCCTTGGGGTGGTAAAAGAAGTAGCAGGTTTTCCCGAGACCCAGGTAGTCGTTCACGATTGAGGCCAAATTCTGAATCGAATCACAGGTGTGGGGGAAGAGAAAGGCGTCCAGGTCGTCGCATCCGCCCCTGAGCACCAGTTCAAGGCCGTATCTCACGACGGAGCAAATGTAGGGTTGAAGATGGGCGTTGGCATGTGTCGTCTCCAGAGGAGGATCCCAGATCTCTACGGGCAGAATGTTCCACGCCCACAGGATTTCTTTCGGATACTGAGCGGGGAACACCCCAAACACGCGCCGACCGTGTCGCTCCTTCTGCTCCTGTATGTACTCCTTTCGGGAAGGGGCCTCAAAGCGGGTCATGACGAAACGACGTCCTCCTCATCGCATGCTCCAGCGACACTATAGGCCCCGCGTATTCCTGTGTCAAATACACTCGGCACCCTGATCCATCATCAAGACATCATCTACCATTCGACAGGCTCATGGCCCTGAGTTCAATCGAAGGGCTGCGTTACCCTCCCTCCAGCGGCGGGTAAACATCCCTCGTCACTGCGGCGTACATAGCACAAAGGTACACGGCTCACGGAGTATCATTTTCGTTGTATTTTGGCCGTGCACCTTGCGCCGTGTCCCGTGTACCTTGTTCTTACTCTTCCCACAGTGCGTCACGCAGCCCTGATGTTCTCTCAATGCGCCTCGATACAGAACCGACAAAAACATCCTCATGACCCCACACTTCCACCCGGTCCCTTGCCCGGGTGACTGCCGTGTAAATCAGCTCTCTTGTCACCACGGGAGAGTCCCTGTCCGGAAGCATGAGAAGAACCCGGTCAAACTCAGATCCCTGGCTTTTGTGGACGGTCATGGCATACACCGTCTCGTGCTCCGGCAGGCGAAGGGGGTGAAGCCGCCGGAACGCACCCTCCCGCGACGGGAAGAATGCTCTCAGGTCACCACCAGCACTCGGGTCGGGCAGGACAATTCCCGTATCGCCGTTGTAGAGGCCCAAGTTGTAATCGTTCTGAGTAATCAGCAAGGGCCTGCCCTTGTACCACCTTCCTCCCCCGATGATTCGTTGTTTCCGCAGAGCATGCTCCACGACGAGATTGACGGCCCTTGCCCCAAAAGGACCTTCCCTCAATGCGCAGACGACTCTGAACCGGTCAAGGAGCCCAAAGACCTCTTCCGGCTTGTCGGATTCGAAAAGACAGCGGAATTCCCCCAGGACCCTGTCGTTCAACGCTCCCGGCAAAGCCCGAGGGGAGGGCAACCGTTTCCATGCAAGGTCCTCATGGGTTCCCCCTGCCAGGGTTTTGAAGGCCCCGAAGCCGTCGCCCCGGTTGACCAAACGGCTCAGGCCGGCAATGCCGCTTTCATCGCTGAAACGGTAGCTTCTGGTGAGCCGGACGATCGAATCGCTCAGCTTCGCGGCGTGTTTCACACCCCGGATCTCGTACCCGGTAGCCTCTTGAATCTCCGCACAGAAAGCTGTTGAAAAAGGGTGGGGCCGGACCGTGTCGCAAATATCCCCGAGCACAGCCCCTGCCTCCACGGAGGAAAGCTGATCCTTGTCGCCCAGGAGGATGAGCCGGGCCTCTGATGGGAGAGCCTGCACCAGCTTGGACATGAGGGCCAGGTCCACCATGGAGGCTTCATCCACCACAACGGTATCCACAG
>JAWOJI010000318.1:0-5275 GCA_046481735.1 Desulfatiglandales bacterium
GTCCTCCCTGATCCACCATCAAGACATCATCTGCTGCGTTACCCTCCCTCCAGAGGCGGGTAAACATCCCTCCCCCGCCTTCGCGGGGGCAGGCTTGCGGCGTACACAGCAGGAAGGCACACGGCTCAAGGCTCACGGAATACCATTTCTTATATCTCTTGACCGTGCGCCGTCCATACGCCTTGCATCTGATGCCTTCCCGGTGATCAGGAATCTTATCCAACCGTTTGATTCAATTCAATGAACCTGAATTAGACGGTGGATTTAGGCTTCTTCTGCAGACTGTCTCCGGAGGAATTGAGAAACTTCGATCAGAATAGGGTCAGGAGAAATGACGAACCAAAAAAAGGCGCCCCCTGCAACAGGGGGCGCCCCTTACACAACAGGTTGCAATTTTTACTGTCTCACAACGTTGACCGCTGCCAGGCCTTTGGGGCCTTTTTCAACATCAAAAGAAACCTGCTCACCTTCGGCGAGAGATTTAAACCCGCCCCCGGTGATGGCGGAATGATGAACAAACACGTCTGTTCCATCATCCCTCTGGATAAAGCCAAAGCCTTTGCGGTCGTTAAACCACTTCACGATTCCTTGTGCCATCTGACTGACCTCCTTTCCACGAATTCTATAGTGGTTACAAACCTGAGGTCGTCACTTCTGCAAAAGGAACAATCTCTGGGATGAACCGGCCCGATAACTAGCACCGGGTACTCTATGGATATATACTATCTCTTGAAAAGAGCATGTCAAGGAATAAAATTATTGACGGATAGCATCTCATGGATGGATATATTTTTGAAGAGAGCGGGCCGTGTGGGAACCGTCGCCTCCAGCCATCAGTTCCAGAGGCGAGCCTTGGGCGACCAGCCGGCCGCCCGCTTCGCCTCCTTCCGGCCCCAAATCGACGATGTAATCCGCCTCCTTGATCACCTCCAAATTGTGTTCAATGACCGTGACGGTGTTGCCCCGGTCGACGAGTGACTGGAGCACAGACAACAAATTTTTCACGTCCGCCGCATGCAGGCCTGTTGTGGGCTCATCGAGGATGTACAGCGTCCTGCCACGGGAGAGTTTGGAGAGTTCCTCAGCCAGCTTGATGCGCTGGGCTTCACCGCCTGAAAGGGTGGGACTCGGCTGGCCGATCCGGAGGTATCCCAGCCCTATGCTGCAGACCACTTTCAAGGCCCGGCGGATCCTGGGCACCGCAGCGAAAAAGGCCTCGGCTTCCTCGAAGGTGAGGTCCAGAATATCGGCAATGCTCTTTCCTTTGTAGGTGATGTCCAAGGTTTCCTGGTTGAACCGCTTGCCGTTGCAGACCTCGCAATGGACGTACACGTCAGGGAGAAAACTCATTTCCACTTTCATGGAACCATGACCCCTGCAGGCTTCACACCTCCCACCCGAGGAGTTGAACGAAAAGCGCCCGGGGCGATAGCCTCTTGCCCGTGCTTCAGGCATGCCGGCCAGGAAACTCCGGATGTGGGGGAGAAACCCCACATAGGAGGCGGGTACGGAGCGGGGGGTGGATCCTATTGGACTGTGATCAACCTCCAGAATCCGATCCAGGGCTTCCCATCCGTCAATGCTTTTCCAAGGTCCCTCGTCTTGTTTGACGCGCGACAGCTTTCGGGAGATTCCCCTGAAGAGGGTTTCCTTCAGAAGGGTGGACTTTCCGGACCCGGACACTCCGGTGACACAGATCAACAAGCCCAAGGGGAAATCCACATCGATGTTCTTCAAGTTGTGTTCCCATGCGCCTCTCACCCTGATGGCCGGCCTGTTCGCATATGGCCGCAGACGGGAGGTTATTTCATGGGGACGGCCGTTGAAGGAAGCGCCTGTCACCGAATCGGGGTTCCTTTGAAGGTCCTCGAGCTTGCCTGAAGCAACAACCCGGCCGCCTTCTCGGCCTGCACCCGGACCCAGATCGATGATGTGATCCGCTTCGCGGATGGTCTCCTCATCGTGTTCCACCAGGATGACGGAGTTCCCCCGGTCCCTCAATTCCTTGAGAGCGTCCAATAGAATCCGGTTGTCGCGAGAATGAAGTCCTATGGTGGGTTCATCAAGGATATAGCAAATGCCTGTGAGGTTTGAACCAAGCTGTGCCGCAAGCCGGATGCGCTGGGCTTCTCCGCCGGACAGGGTGTCGCCGCTTCGGCTCAGGGAGAGATAGGACAGGCCGAGACGGTTGAGAAAAGAGAGACGCACCAGGATTTCGGCCATGATGGGATTCGCAACAGGGGTCTCGTGGGAGGCAAAGGAGAGGGATTCCAGCGTCTTCAGAAGGGCGCCTGCAGGCTGCCGGACGAGGTCCCATATGGAGCTGCTGTTCACCTTGACGCCAAGGGCTTCAGGCCTGAGACGGCTGCCCCGGCACTTGGGGCAGACAATTGCATTGTCCCCGTTCCCATCCCCGAGTCGGCCAAGGCCGTCGCATCTTGGGCAGGCCCCCTGCCGGCTGTTGAAGGAAAAGAGACGGGGGTCCAAGGCCTGAAGTCCGATGCCGCACCCGGGGCAAAACCCCCGGATGCTTAAGATCTCTTCAGGACCCGAACCGGGGAGGAGAATCATGCTGCCTTTTCCCTCCTCCAGCGCCTTGCCTACGATGTCCCGCAGGTCGCGGCTGGGAAGCTTGCCGACGACCAGGTCGATGGTGTGTTCATGGTAGCGACCTAGCGCCATGCCCTGGTGAAGCCTTGAGAGGCGACCGTCGATCCGGGCTTCTTTATACCCCCTCTTCATGGCACGGGCGAGCAGATCCTTGTGGAACCCCTTCCGTCCCGCGATCTTGGGGGCCAGGAGAAGTGCTTTCTTCCTGCCGAAGCGGCGGTTGATCTGGTCGATGATCTGCTCCATGGTCTGTGTTTTCAAAGGCCTGTTGCACCCGGGGCAGTGTTGGACCCCCAGTTTGCTGAAGAGCAGCCTGAGAAAGTGATAGATCTCGGTGAGGGTGGCCACGGTCGAGCGAAGACTGCTGTGGCTGATGCGCTGCTGAATCGCAACCGTGGGGGAGAGACCGTCCACGGAATCGACATCCGGCCGCTCAAGGATCCTCACATACTGGCGCACGTAGGGCGCGAGGCTTTCCAGGTATCGCCGCCGGCCCTCGGCAAAGAGAACGTCAAAGACCAGGGTGGACTTGCCTGAACCCGAAACACCCGTCACCACGACAAGCTTATTCTCTGGAATGCTCAGGGTCAGGTCCCTGAGATTGTGTTCCCTTGCCCCTTGGACGGTGATCCGAGGTTCACCAGGGGCTGGAGGAGGTTCGGCTGCCGGTGGAAGGGGAAAAGGGCGGTTGGGAAGCTCCAGGTACTGTTTGAGAAAAACACCGGTGTGAGACCGGGGATGTGCCTTGACTCTTTCAGGGGGTCCCGCAACGACAATGTCGCCGCCGGCGTCACCGCCTTCCGGACCCAGATCAATGACCCAATCCGCCGTCTTGATCACGTCCATATTGTGTTCAATGACCAGCACCGTGTTCCCTCGGTCCACAAGCCGTTGAAGGGCTGCAAGAAGCCGACGGATGTCCTCGAAATGAAGCCCCGTGGTGGGTTCGTCGAAAATGAGGAGGCGTTTTGTGGTCGAAGCATCCCGAAGATGCTGAGAAAGCTTCAGCCGTTGGGCCTCTCCCCCTGAAAGCGTGTTGATGGGTTGTCCCAGCCTCATGTAACCGAGCCCCACGTCGACCAGGGGCTGAAGAGCCGAACACAGGGCCGGCTGGTCCTCAAAGAAAACCAGGGCCTGGTCAATGGTCATGGAAAGGATGTCGTGAATGCTCTTGCCGTGATATTGAACCTCCAGGATCTCCTGCTTGAATCGCTTGCCGCCGCAGTCCGGGCAGGTGATGAACACATCGGAAAGAAACTGCATTTCCACCTTCTCGAAGCCCACGCCCTGGCACGTAGCGCACCTTCCTGCCGCAACGTTGAAAGAAAAATGCTTCTTCCCAAAACCCCTTGCGCGGGCCTGATCCGTCTGCGCGAGAAGCGTGCGGACAGGATCCATGCCTTTCACATAGGTGAGAGGGTTGGCCCTGGGAGTCCGGCCGATGGGTCGCTGGTCCACAAGAATCACGGCCTCGATCAGCTCCACGCCTTCCATGGCTGCATGCCTGCCCGGCGTACCCTGCGGGTTCCCCTTGGCTCGCCGGATGCCCTTGTAGAGAATTTCCTCCGCCACCGTGGACTTCCCGGAGCCGGACACACCGGTCAGACAGACGAAACATCCCAGGGGAACGGCGACATCGATGTTCTTTAGGTTGTGCTCGGACGCGCCCCGGATCAGGAACCATCGATCCTTTTGCGGTTTTCTCCTCCTGCCGGGGAGCGGGATGGCCAGTTCCCCTTTGAGGTACCGGCCGGTCAGGGAACCCTGAACTCCGGAGGTCGGCCCGAAGTAGAGGATCTCTCCCCCTTCCTCGCCTGCGCCGGGGCCCAGATCGAGCATGAAATCACTCTGGGTGATGATTTCAGGGTCGTGCTCCACGATGACCACGGTGTTTCGGAGATCCCTCAGGTCTTTGAGGATTTTGATGAGACGGTGGCTGTCCCTCGGGTGAAGACCGATACTCGGTTCATCAAGCACATAGAGGGTGTTCACCAGGGAGGAACCCAGGGCGGCGGTCAGGGCTACCCTCTCCACCTCCCCCCCCGAGAGAGTTCGGGATTGTCGGTCCAGCGTGAGATAGCCGAGTCCCACTTCTTTCAGATACCGAAGGCGGCTTTTCACTCCCTCCAGGATCAGCAATGCCGCCTTGTCCGTATAAGCCGGGGCTACGGCTTCAAAGAAACGAGCCGCCTGATCCACGCTGAGACTGTAAACCTCCCCAATGTTCAGTCCACCGAGACGATACAGCAGGGCCTCCTCCTTGAATCGGGCGCCCTTGCACTCCGGGCATGTCAAGGTCTTGCGGTACCGGGATAGATAGACCCTCACGTGCATCTTGTAGCTCTTGCTCTGGAGCCAGTCGAAAAATCCTCGGATTCCATAATAGTCCTCGGTCCCTTCGATAATGGCCTGTCGATGCTCTTCAGGCAGATCCTGAAAGGGGATGCCTGTCGAGATTTTCCTGCGACGGCAGAAGTTCCTCAAATCCCGGTACTCGGCACGGTTTTCCTTGCGGCCTCCCCAGGGCCTCACGGCGCCTTGATCCAAAGAAAGGGTCGGGTCCGGAATGATGAGACCTAGGTCCATCCCCAGAATTCGACCGAACCCCCGGCATGCAGCGCAGGCGCCTGCAGGGCTGTTAAAGGAGAACAGATTCGGAATTGGG
>JAWOJI010000233.1:0-14927 GCA_046481735.1 Desulfatiglandales bacterium
CTCCGTGCTCGGGATGGCCTATTTACGGTCAGGGAAGGTGGAGCCTGCCTTGAAACTTCTAGAAAAGGGTCATGAGTTGTGTCGATCTTCAAAAGTCCAGTTCGTCTATCCCTACGCAGCAGGGAGCCTCGGATATGCCTATCTCCTCACCAACGAACCGTTGCATGCATTGAGCATCTTGGAAGAAGGGACAAAACCCGGCAATCTCGAAGGTGCCGTATGGACCATCCATCCGCTTACGGTGTTGGCAGACATCTATAGAGCCCTGGGGGAAACGGCCTTGGCCACTGAAACTGTATCGCATGCGTTATCGTTTGCCGATGAAAGTGAAGAGCGAGGGTTTGAGGCTTGGGCTATGCTGGTCATGGGAAAGATCAAGGCCGAAGCAGGACGATCCGAAGAAGCTGAGGAATGGTATCGGCGTGCGTTACAGCACTCATCGAATCTTTTGATGCGCCCACTGGCTGCCCATTGTCATGAGGGTCTTGGTCATTTCTATCTGAAATCAGGAAAGAATGAGGAAGCACGTTCCGAACTCGTTGCCGCTATTGAACTGTATCGTATCATGGATATGGCCTTTTGGCTGCCAAAGGCTGAGTCCGCCCTTGCCGAAGTAAGCGGTTCGGCATAATCACAAATATACTGGACGGTAAATAGGGAACCGCCCATAGACCTTAGCTGAGATCTTGCAATTAGCGGGCTTTTCGAGAAGATCGATAGCAGCAACCTTCGTTTGTAAGCTTCTTTTGCTATTCGTCTGTCGAGGAACACCAGGAACACGGGCTCACGCTTATGATACGCCAACTATAAGTCTGCAAAACCTTGAGCCCTCAAATGTTAATCTCCTTTTCAAATGTATCTTGGGCGATCTTGGGTTCTTTCGCAGAATTTCTCTATTCCTTCATTTTTTATTGTCTCGTTGATCCGCACCCACGCTTTATACAGGCTTTCATCAAAGTTGGTCCTCTTGCAGGGGAACTCGTCGCACTGGTAGCAATAATCGACCTGCTTTTCCTGGTGACAGGGGCGCACGCCGCAATCCTTAAACATCTTGCACTGCTCGTTTCGGCATCCCTTGCAGTTTTCTGAAGCAAAGTAATCCAACATCGCTTTGAAATCAGAGTATTTTTCGAATATTGGATCACCCAGGAGTATTTCAAAGCGTTTGGCATAGCTGTCGAAATTCCCCAGTTTTTCTTTGAGTTTCAGACTATACTTTCGGATGTCTCCGTCCACATGGGCAAAACATTTTTCACAGCTTAGCCCGCAAGGGGCCAGCGATGCTTTGAGTTGTTCGTAAGTCATGGACTGTCTCCTTTCTTCAGTTGCTAAATATCTCGAATTGTCCTGATTCAACCAGCTTCTTTACTGATTCCACAAAAGTCCCCGGCGCGGCATAATCAGGATGGCTTCGGAAAAGGACGGCGAGACGTTTTACTTCATTGAGCTCCTGAAGGCGGGAGTCGGCTGAGTGGTTCCACCGGGCATAGCAGGGATGATTCGCAAATCTTAGATTCTCCGGATCAAGGAACTTGATTTTGATTTCAAGAGGAATCAATTTGGTGCAGGTACAAGGGTTTTTAGGATGGATCAAACTGCATTTCTTGGTCATGAAATTCTGAATCTGCTTTCGCCCTCTGGAAAGTCGCTGCCGGAAGGCTTCCGGTGTGATATCTAAAATGCATGCGCCCTCATGAGTCGTGACATCAAAGACTACCCCCAGAATAAAAACCAGGCGAATTTCCCGGCTCAGACAAAGCAACATCCCTTGCAAGCAGGCCAGTCTCACCTCTTCAGCGAGTAGGCTCTCCTCAGGGGTCTCGGGTATTTCTGCGCTGGACATCGATAGAGCCTCTTCGATTGATTGTTCGCACAATTCAAAGGAGTAGCCCCATTTTTCCGCCCGGCGTTTATGGGTGGTAAGCAAATGGTTGGCGGCAATCCGGAAATACCAGGTGCTAAAACGGCTTTCCCCCCTGAAGGCGGAAAGATGGGTAATGACCTTGATCAGTATCTCTTGAGTCGCGTCCTCAGCGTCAGCCGGCAAAAAGAGAGTCCTTACCGCCAGCCCATAGATTCGGTCTTGGATTTTTCTTAGCAGTTCTTCCAGGGCGTTTTTGTGGCCTTCTTTGGCCAGGGCGACCAGTCGTTCCAATCTTGTTTCATCTGTATGGATGTCTTCTGCCATTCGGAGCCCTTTTCCCTATTAGACAAGATTAAGGCCCGCATGTGACATAAAAAATGAATGACCCGTGCTTTAAAATTAAATGAAATCCCGTCGCTTAAGTAGAGGAACCTGGACTTGCAGGACAAAAAAACCGTGTTCAAGAGGATATGGATAGGATCTTTTTCTGCCTCACTTGACAAGCGATTAGTGATGCCAATCGATCACTCTCAGCGCTTCCGGAGCGAGCGATTTCGATACGAATTTTGGCGCGCAGGACATATCTAGCTTACAAGGCGCATTCTTCAGTCTTGAGGTTCTTATGGACGCGACCATAGCACCCGATCAAAGGCTGGGATCCATTCGCGGAAGGTATCAATGAACGTCTAGGATTTATGGTATGTTTGACACATCCTTTCATGGCTTCTGCAAGAATCTTCACGGCCGGCCAATGAGATGGACCGGGCGGGAATGGGTGGCTTCAGCTTTACCCGGCTTTGAGGCGTTAAATCCGTTCAGTGGGTTGCGGTCCTTGCGATGGTCAGACAGAAGACCTCTTTCACCCCGGCCTTCTTGAGGACCCGGGCGCACTCATTCAACGTGCTCCCGGTAGTTGCCACGTCATCGACGAGGAGCACCTTCCTACCCTCGAGGCCGTTCGGTTCCATCACTCCAAAAGCCCGTCGAACGTTCTTCTTCCTTTCATCGCTCGTGAGATTGGCTTGAGGTTGGGTGAAGCGTATCCTCCTGAGGGAAAGATAGTCCAGGTCCACATCCAGCCCGGCTGCCACAGGGCGGGCCAGAAGCAGGCTCTGGTTGAAGCTTCTTTGCCTCAACCTCTTGGGATGAAGGGGGACCGGAATCACGAGCATCCCTTCAGCATTGCCCAGCCATCGTGCAGCGTAAGAGGCGAGCAACGGCCCGAGGGATTGGGCGAGGGAACTCCTTTTCGAGTATTTGAATTCATGAATGGCTGTCATCATGAGGCCTTCGTAAATATAGGGGGCGCGGGCGATGTCGAAAAAAGGCATGGTTGCAAGGCAATCCGCGCAGGTGTGATCTGCTCCACCCCCGGAGCCGAAAGGTTTACCGCAAAGAGGGCACAGGGGTGAGGTGACTTCAACGAAAGAGTCGAAGCAGGAGCGGCATAGATCCAGGTGTTTTCCCTCATGATTCAACCCATCTTCCATGAGAAAGGCGTGACATACGCCGCACCTGGGAGGGTAGATGAGATCCATGATGCTGCTGAAAAGCTTCATAACCCGGCTTCTTTCACAAAATCTTCATGGGAGGTGTCGGGGTTAATGCCCGGGCACGCATCCATGGCCGCCTTCCAGTTTCCCTTGTCTTTGAGAAGGGCGGGGTAAAAGGGCCAGAGCCTGCAGGGGCCTGGTTTTACAGGGTGGATGAGGCAGAGCCTTTCCCCGTCGAAGAAGACACAGTAGCCATCCGGAGCGCTCGCAATATATGTCCTGCTGTTCCTGGTTTCACAATAGGTCGTTTCAAAGGCTTCAGGGGAAATGCCAAGAAATGCGGCCAGGTTCCAAATCTCTTGCTCACTCACAAGAATTCCGCCTTTGCCGTAGCAACAGGCCCCGCATTTTTTGCATTCAAAAGCCTTCATAAAATCTTTCTCGCTTCGTCCAAGCCCTGCTGCAGGCAGGGCTTTGCTTAAAACGCGAAGCGATTTCATTTAATCAGATTCTCCAGGGTCCAGTCCAGGCGCAGGACGACCCGGCGGTCTTCCTGTCTGGTCCTGTAAATCAATTGGCCCTTGTCCAGACCGTGCATGAAAAGATCCCGGGTCAGTTCCACATCCATGCGACAGTAGTCGGTCAGCTTTTCCATCTCGCCCTGCTTGAACCATTCGAGAGCCTGAAGCCCGTTGCCGGACTTTCGCCTGTCTAAGGTCTCATGGGCCAGGTGATCAAGGCCCAGTCGGAACCCGAGGCGGCGGTGGATGTCTTCCAGCATGTCGAAGGTGGGAATTGCGGAGAGGTCCTTTCCTGTGTAGGCCCCGAGCACCGTATAATCGAATCGCTTGATATTGAACCCAACCACAAGATCAGCCTTCTCAAGGTGGGCCAGAAGAGCGTTGAGCTCGTTTTCTCTGAAAGAAAGGAAGCGGTTTTCCAGGCTGTCGAAGATGACCACCACGGACACCCTCATGAGATGGATGTTCCCCCATCCTCCCACTTCCTGGGCCGATTTTTGCGTTTCTAGATCAAGGAAGACAATCCGAGGTCCTTCGGGCTGGGCCGGCGATGGGTCCACGATCGGCGATGGAAACGGTTGCTCCTCATGGACCTCACCTTCGAGGACCCGGTCGAGGGGAATGTGGCCGAGGAGGATTTCCAGGACGATCACGGCCGCTTTCTTGTCCAGGGGCTTGTTGCCCGACCCGCACTTGGGCGAGTGGATGCATGAGGGGCACCCGTCTTCGCACTCGCAGGTTTTTAGAAGTTCCAGGGTCTGCTCAAGCAGTTCCTGCACCACCTTGAAACCGTGCTGGGAGAGCCCGACGCCTCCGGGATAGCCGTCGTAGATGAAGATGGCGCTTTTGCCCACCTGGGGATGATGGGTATAGCAGATGCCGCCTATGTCGTTCCGGTCGCAGAGGGCGAAAAGTGGGAAAATGCCGATGGCCGCGTGCTCGATGGCATGAATGCCGCCCATGAAATGGAGGCCTTTTCGTTCCACATACTGCTGGATGATGTTCTCGATTTCCACCCAGAAACCGAGGGACTCGAAGGTTTGGGAAGGCAGTTCCAGGGGGAAAACTCCCAGGATCTCCTGGCCTGGAAGCGCCCGCTTCTCGTAGCCGGTGACCCTTTCCGTGACCTTGACCCGGCCTTCCCGAACAATGAATTGCCCGGCAGGTTTGCTCTCCAGCACTTCCAGGATTTCCGTCTCTTTTTCAGATAGAGCCCTGGTGAAGTAATGGAGCCTGGTGGGTCGGGCAATGATGTCGTGCTTTTCAAGATCCAGGGCCTGGATCAGATGCTGTCTTGCACGGTGAAGGTACACCGCGCCAGGGTGGCATTCTTTAAAGGCCCGGAAGCCGTCCACCGTGCCCACGGCCTGGCCCGTCTCCTCCTCGAAGATGGTGAAACTCTCTCCCACGCCGCGGATATTCACGCCCTGATGAGGATTGTTTCGCACGGGATACCACGCAGGCTCTCCCTCTGCGCTTCGGGTCAGAAGGCCTTGCACCTCGAGGGATTCGAGGTGCCGAGAAAGATCCTTGGGCCACCAGTGTTCATCCTCAAGAGACAGAGGTTTTTCGGCTGCGGCGCAGGGAAGATGGGCCTCCACCACGAAGGGGTTGTGGGGATCAAGGAGTGCCGACTCAAAGGGTCTTTCAAAGAACTGGTCCGGATGCTTGATGAAGTACTGGTCAAGTGCATCGGGTTTGGCCAGCAGAATGATCAGGGACTCCCTGCCGGCGCGGCCCACCCTGCCTCCTCTCTGCCACGTGTTGATCATGGTTCCCGGGTAGCCTACGAGAATGCAAATATCCAGGTACCCGATGTCAATGCCCAACTCCAGTGCGCTTGTGGACACCACGCCGAGAAGCTCTCCGGTGGCGAGTTTCTTTTCGATTTCCCGCCTCTCGCTGGGCATGAATCCAGCCCGGTAGGAACTGATCTTGCTTCGTAGTTGTGGGGACAGACGGGAAACCCAGACGTGAATCAGCTCCGTGATTTTTCGGGCCTGAGTAAAAGCGATTGTTCTGAAACCGTTCTCGATGCAGTGGGAAAAGAGCCTGGCCGCTGAAAAATTAGGGCTGGATACAGGGTTCATGAAGAGAAGATGCCTGCCCGATCTGGGTGAGCCGCTTGTGTCAATTACTTCAACCGGCGCTTCAATAAGGCTCTCTCCGAAGACATTCGGGTTGTTCACCGTGGCTGAAAGGAGGATGAACTGAGGTTTTGAGCCGTAAAGGGTGCAAAGCCTCTTGAGGCGCCGGATAATCTGATTCATGTGGGAGCCGAAAATGCCCCGGTAGGTGTGGACCTCGTCCAGGACAACGAACCTCAGATTCTCAAAGAGCTTTTCCCAGCTCCGGTGGTACGCCAGGATGGCGGTGTGGAGCATGTCCGGATTGGTGACCAGGATCTCAGGAATTTTGGCGCGTATTTGTTTTCGCTGAAAGGGAGAGGTATCGCCGTCGTAGATGCAGGCGGAGAATTTTCTTTTCCCTAAGTTGTTGAGGAGAGGGGAAAGGCTTTTGAGTTGATCCTGCTCAAGTGCCTTGAGAGGAAAAAGATAAAGGGCTTTGGAGCCTGGGTTTTTCAGGAGCGCTTCAAGGACGGAGAGGTTGTAGATGAGACTCTTGCCGCTGGCAGTCGGGGTGGCCACGAGCACATGTTTGCCCTGCCTGATCTTCTGCAAGGCCTCAACTTGGTGGCTGAAGAGGCGTTCCACTCTGAGAAGGGGGAGGAGCCGCCGGATTTCCTGGGGCAGCTCTGGATCATCGTCATAGGCTGCTTCCTGAGGCGGAAGATAGTGGTGGAACACCATGGCAGGGCCGTAATCACGGTCCCCCTTGATGTGTTGGACATACTCGGAAAGTTCCACGACGCGTCTACTTGTTCTCGAATTTCTTCTGAAAGGCTTCACCCAGCTCTTCATCGCTGGGTCTGGGGCTCTGTTCGGCTCTTCGCCTGGCTTCGGCTTGCGCAGGGGGGAGGATGTTTCTTTCAAAGGCGAAGTGCTCGCTGCTCCATGAACTCCAGCCGTCGATGTCGATGTACTCGGGGTAAGAGGTCTGGTAATTCGGGTCGTATAGCCGTACCCCCTTTTCCTCGTCGTACTCGTAGGCAACGTCTTTGCCGTTAAAAAATTTAAAATCTTCCTCTTTGAGTCCCAGGTCAAGAAGAAGCTTTTTGTGTTGGTCTATGATTTTCATGGGCTGGTTTCTCCCACCTCCTTCTTGGCTGATTCCAATTCAGCCTGTTTTTGTTCCCATTGGGCCATGAAGTCTTCCAGCTTTTTCCTGATCTCCCCGTGCTCGTTGAGCAGCGGCACCCCCCGGTTCTTATCCTTAAACACATCCGGATCCATAAGGATGGTTTCCAGCTCGGCCTTTCTCTTTTCCAGGGCGTCAATGCTCTCCTCGAGTTCCTTCAGTTTGTCCTGGATCGGTTTGAGGGCCGAGGCGACAAGATGTCGCCTTTGCGCATTTTCTTTTCTTACCATTTTCCGTTTCTGGGCTACAGAGCCGGAACCGGCTTCTTCGATCTCGCCCTGAAGGTTTCCAGCAAAAGCGTCCCCACGCTCTGCCTTTCCTTCCAGGTGATTGAAGTACTCTGAAAGCGTGCCCGGATACTCCAGGATGGTTTGCTTCCTAATATCCCACACTTTCGTGGCCAGCCGATTCACAAAAGACTGGTTGTGGGAGACAAAAAGGAGTGTTCCTGTAAAGCCTTTCAGTGCGTCGATAAGGATCTCCGAGGAGATGATGTCCAGGTGGTTTGTCGGCTCATCCATGACCATGAAATTCCCGGGTTTCACGAGAATTTTGGCCAGGCAGACTCTGGCCCTTTCCCCACCCGAGAGAACGGCGACAGGTTTTTCCACATCAGGACCCGAAAAAAGAAACGCGCCGCACACCCCCCGGACAAAGGTCTGGCCTGCGTGAGGAACCACCTGGTAGACTTCTTCGAGGATCGTCTTGTTGGGGTCGAGCATTTCCGAAAGGTGCTGCGCATAGTAACTCATGCTCACTTCATGACCCAGGGTGATTCTTCCACGATTTGGAGAAACCTCTCCGGCCACCATCCTGAGAAGGGTGGTTTTGCCCGCGCCATTGGGCCCAATGATCGCCACCCTTTCCCCTTTGGTGACACGCAGGTTCAGGTCGCTGTAAAGGGTCTTCCCGTCAAATGCCTTGGAAAGGTCCTGGATGGAAAGAATTTCCCTTCCGCTCCTGGGCGCCTCAGGAAAGGAAAAGCGGATCTCTTTCTGCTTCTGGTGGGTTTCGACAAGTTCGATCTTCTTCAGAAGCTTGATTTTGCTCTGAGCCTGCCGAGCTTTAGAGCTTTTTGCCCGGAAGCGCTCAATAAATCTGGCAGCTTCTTTCACCTTCTGCTCCTGGTTTTTTGCTCGTGCTTCCAGATTCTTTTTCTCTTCTTCCCGGGCTTTCAGGTAGTGATCATAATTCCCATTGTAAAACCGCATGCCTTCCGGTTCAAAACTGATGATGCGATCGGTCTGTCTGTTCAGAAATTCCCTGTCATGGCAGATGAGCAGCACGGCGCCCTTAAAGGTTTTCAGGTATCCCTCGAGCCAGTGAACGGAAGGGACGTCAAGGTGGTTGGTGGGTTCGTCGAGGAGGAGCAGATCGGGGCTTTGATAGAGGAGACCGGCCAGGGCCGCCCGCATCTTCCATCCGCCGCTCAATGAAGAAACGGGCGCCTTGAAATCCTCGACACTGAACCCGAGCCCCAGGAGGATCTTCTCGGCTTCGTGCATGGGGTGACGGGCATCGAGATCGATCATTTTCTGGTGAAGTTCGGCAAGCCTTGCGGCGAGCCTGGCCTGCACTTCAGCCTCCGCCCGGTCTCCGATCTCCTGTTCGGCGCGCTCCAATTCCTGTCTAATCGCCGCCCTGGAGGGAACCGAGTCGACGAGGTAGGAGAGAAGGTTCCCGGAAAGGGTTTCGTAAATATCCTGGGGCAGGTAACCCACACGGGTCCCTTTCGCAATCCTGATCTCCCCGGAATCCGGCTGCATTTCACCGATCATGAGCCTCAGGATCGTTGTCTTTCCCGATCCGTTAGGGCCTACCAAACCGATCTTCTGGCCTTGTTCGATTGAGAAATTGACGTTGTTGAAAAGCTCCCGGCCTACGAAAATGACCGAGAGATTGAGCACTGAAACGAGACTCATAAGGCTTCTTTCTTCTCCATGGTTCCCTGATATATAGCACCATTCTCCCTGGACTTCCAACTTCCTGCATCATCGCCCTGGCGTTCTGTTCTTGATTCGGCACATTCCCATTGGTATTAAGGACAACAAAAAGGCTTCAGGAGGAATAGACCGATGGGCGGTACCGTTTTCCTAGTGCTTCTGGCGATCTTGTGCGGCATTGCGGTCACCTTTCAGGGACACTTTATGGGGCTTCTCGACCGGGGTCTGGGAACCCGGGAAAGCGTGTTCATCACCTATGGCGGCGGCGGTCTGATCGCCACCCTGATGATGGCCGGGTCAAGGGGAGGAAATCTGCGAGAATTTTCGGGCGTGCCATGGTTTGCTTTCAGTGCAGGCCTGCTCGGCCTCTTTATTGTCGCGGCCATCGGATATGTGGTGCCCCGCCTGGGTCTTGCAAAGGGCTTCACGCTCATTGTGGCGTCCCAGTTTCTTCTGGCCGCCTTGTTGGACCAGTTTGGTTTCCTGGGAGCAGTGCCCCGACCTTTGGATTGGGCGCGCATGCTGGGGATTGGAATGCTTCTGGCGGGCGTCTGGCTGATTGTTCGGTAAACGCCTATTGCCTTGTGGGGCGATGTATCATAGTATAAAAAACCACGGCTTCGCATAAAGCCTTTGTGCAATGTCGCGCTTCATCTCTTTTTCCGGAAGGAGAGCAGGGCTATGGAAATCATAAGAAAAACCATCGGTCGGATGCTCAACGAGACGGTTGAAAGATACCCCAACCAGGAGGCACTCGTGCACACGGACGTGGCCGTCCGCTACAATTACTCGCTTCTGCTGTGGGAGGTGGACAGGGCGGCAAAGGGACTGATCAAGGCAGGGATCGAAAAAGGTGATCGGGTCGCACTCTGGGCGCCCAACATCCCCGAATGGATCGTGGCCATGCTCGCCCTCAACAAGATCGGGGCGCTCTTCGTCCCTGTGGATCCCGGGGCAGGGCAGGAAGATTTGCGTTATGTCCTTGCCCAGTCAGAGGCCAAAGCCATCATCCTTGCCCGGGGCTTGGAATACGAAGAATATGTGGACATGTTTTTCTCGATCAGGGACAAGGTTTCTTCGCTGGAGCACACATTCGTCATTGCCACCCAATCCTACCCGGAAACAGTGCCCTGGACAGAGTTGACGGCTTCGGGAGAGGATGTAGACCAGGAGATATTGAGGAAAAGGGAAAAGGAGATCCGCCCTTCGGATCCGGTGGCCATCATGTACACATCCGGGACAACGGGGATCCCGAAAGGGGTGGTTCTCGACCACCTCGGGCTGATCAACAAATCCGTTGCCAGCACCAGACGCCAGGGGCTTGCCCAGGAAGACAAGGTGTGCCTGTTCTTTCCTCTTTACCATATGTTCGGTAATACATGCATTGCTCTTTCCGGGCTCTTGGCGGGCGCCACTGTTGTCATGCCCTGTCTGACCTTTGATCCGCCCAAGGTGTTGGAAGCGATTTTCAGGCACAAGTGCACGGCCGTCTACGGTTCGCCGAGCATGATGATCGGCCTGTTGGACAACCCGGTCTTTCAGAAAAAGAGATTTGCATCGGTGAAGAAAGGCACCCTGGGAGGAGCGCCTTGCCCCATGGAGTTGATGAAAAAATTGGTTCAACAGGTGGGCGTGGCCCATATCACGGTGGCATACGGCATTACAGAAGCGTCATCCTGGATCACCATGACCCATCCGGGTGATCCCCTGGAGTTGAGGGTCACCACCATCGGGGTTCCGCTTGAGTGCAATGAGGTCAAAATCGTTCACCCCGCCACAGGAGAGGATCTGAAGCGAAACCAACCCGGCGAGTTGTGCGTCAGAGGGCTTTTGATGAAAGAGTACTACAAGATGCCCGGGCTGACCGCTTCCGTGATCGATAAAGAGGGGTGGTTCCACACGGGGGACATGGGCGAGATTAACGATACAGGATACGTGAAAATCACGGGCCGAATCAAGGATGTGATCGTGAGAGACGGCACAGAAATCCATCCAGCTGAACTGGAAGAGATTTTCTACGCCCTGCCGGAAGTATCCGAGGTTCAGGTTTTTGGCTTTCCGCACCCCAGGAAGGGTCAGGAAGTGGCTGCCTGGATTAAACCGAGAAGAGGGGCAAAGCTTTCGGTCGATGAGATCACAAGATTTGCCAAAAGAAAGATCGAGAAGCAAAAAATTCCCCATTACTTCAAGCTTGTCAAGGCTTTTCCCATGACCCGATCGGGCAAAATCCAGAAGTTCAAGCTCGTGGAGACGGCAACCAGAGAATATGGAAAAGAGAGGAAGGTTTCGGCGCCTCGAAAAACGGCTGCCAAGAAATAGGAGGAGGGTTCACTTCGCGTTCTGAGCGTTCCATTCCTGAATGAAACGCCCCATGGCGTCTTTTGCCACCCCCTGCACAAAAGGCAGGTCTTTTGCCGCACCGAAAGCCGTGCTTTCCCAGGTGGTGGCCAGAAAACGAACCACGGGTTTTCTGGTCAGAAAGACTGCCTGTTTGATCTGAAGGGAAAGAAGGTAGTTCTTCAGATCCGACTCCGGATGTTTAGAGATTCTGACCTCCAACTCCAACAGGGCAAGGGGAAAATTTCTTGCGCCAAGAAGTCGATCAAATTCCGATGAGTCTACGATGTTCAGGCCCGCATCCGCCAGCAGCCTTTCGGCGTCCGATTGAATCTGCCTCCGAGCCGCGCCGACGGGTTGGGTCAAGCCATCCTCCGTGTAACGAATCACCGGATAAATGGTCGTCAGCCCACCGAGCACCGCCTCGGGTCCTTGAGTTTGCGCCAAAAGCGGAACGCCGGGGGTTCCCAGCCATAAAGACATGAGCAGGGAGAAAATGAAATGCCTTCTTCCTCTCATCGGTCGGCTCCTGGTGAATTTACTTTACAGGTTTGTGCTAGGATTTCAGGATTTCCTGCACCTTTTCCACTTTCTTTTTCACGTCCATGGCTTTTTTTGCTCCTGGGACCTGATCAAGGGTTTTGTCCTTGATCTTTTCCTCCAGAGAAAGAGAGGGGTTCTTGTCTTCTTTCTCGTCCACGGACAGATCTTTTTTCACCTGCCTGAATTCACGAATGGCGCCGCCGACGCCCTTTCCAATGTCGGGAAGCCTCTTGGCGCCGAAGATCAGGAATATGATCACCCCAATAACGATCAGTTCGGGGGTTCCAAGGCCAAACATAGCTCACTCCTTCAGGAAACCCGGTTCCGGGGATTTCCTATAACGCCCTTTCGGGGCTTTTGTCCCTTGTTTGAGCAAAACAGAGCCCTGCTGCGGCGCTCCGTGAGATCCGGCCGGCTAAATTTCATGTGAACCGGATAGGCTCCTCGTCATCGTCCCTGGAAGCCACTTCTCCAACGTGATAGGCGGTTTCCCCCATCGCGCTTAACCGCGAAAGCACCTCATCCGTGTCTTCGCCGTTGACGATCATGACCACCCCAAGACCGCAGTTGAAAGTGCGCATCATGTCCCTGAAAGACAGCTTTCCCGCCTCACGGAGAAACTGAAAAACAGGCGGGATCGGCCAGGCCGAGGCGTCCACGATGACCTTGCACTGTTTGGGAAGAATCCTGGGCACATTGTCAATCAACCCGCCGCCGGTGATGTGGGCAATGCCGGAAATCCTGTAGCTCCGGATCACGTTCTTGATCGTCTTTGCATAAATGCGAGTGGGCTCAAGAAGCTCCTCACCCAGGGTGCGGCTGAATTCTTCCACATAATCGGTCACGGACATTTTCAGCGTATCGAAGAAAATCTTTCGGGCCAAAGAATAACCGTTGCTATGAAGGCCGCTCGAAGCAATGCCTATGAGCTGATGGCCCATGGCCACTTCGGAACCCACAAGGAGTTGGTCGTTTTCCGCCAATCCCACCACAAATCCTGCGAGATCGTATTCCCCTTCCTTGTAGAGGTCGGGCATTTCAGCCGTTTCCCCGCCTATGAGCGCACACTCCGCCTCCTCACAACCGGCAACAATTCCTCTAACGATATCAACGGCTTTATCCACATCCAGCTTGCCGATGGCGATGTAATCGAGAAGGAAAAGGGGGTTGGCCCCCTGCACCACAATATCATTGACGCACATAGCCACGAGATCGATTCCGACGGTGTCGTGCTTGTCCATCATGAAGGCGACTTTGAGTTTGGTCCCGACACCGTCTGTCGAGGCGACCAGCACAGGGTTTTTGATATTCTGGAGGTTCAGGGAAAAAAGCCCGGCGAAACCGCCGATATTGGAAATTACCCCGGGTCTGAAGGATTTGCTGACGATCGGTTGAATCTGTTTGACGAACAGGTTGCCAGCATCGATATCGACTCCGGCTTGAGCGTAGCTGTCTGTTTCCCTCTTGCCCACCATCCGTAACGCGCCTCCCCACCTGATATAGCGTTATTGGGTTCATCCTGTCAACGGATTTCTCCCGACCCTGATCCACCATCAGGACATCAGTGCTCGATGTGCACCTTGAGCAGCAGATCCCCTTTTCCAATCCCTGGCGCCGTCTTCCCCAGTCCTGCCAGGCGAAGGGTGGCGCCTTCCTTCACTCCAGGAGGAATCACTACCCTAAGAACACGGCTGTGAAAACCCCAGGGGACATTCACCAGTTTCTTTGTTCCGGAGTTTGCCTCTTGGGGGCTGACGCTGATCGTTCCGTGAAGGTGAGGATCTTGATGGTTCGCCAGGGTGCGAAGGACTTGCAGGTGGGGTGTCTTGCGTTTGGATGTGGCGGAGCGCATCCGTTTCGTCAGACCGGCTTGTGGGATCTTGAGAAAGAGCTTCAAGAGGAGAATCCCGAACAGGAACCCCCCTACATGGGCCCACCAAGCGATTCCTCCCATACCCGACCTGACGGCGGTTGCACTCAGGAATTGAAGGAGAAACCAGATGCCGAGAAAAACAAAAGCCGGAATCTCAACGAAATAAGGAATAAAAAATATGGGAATGAGGGTGAGAATCCTGGCGAAGGGAAATAAAATGAGATATGCGCCCATGACGCCGGCAATAGCTCCGCTTGCACCGATGGTGGGAATGCGCGAATCCAGGTTAAAGAAAAAATGGGTAAGACCCGAAAGCCAGCCGCAAAGAAGGTAGAACACCAGATAACGCAACGGCCCCAACCGATCCTCCACGTTGTCACCGAAGATGTGAAGGGACCACATGTTGCCGAGAAGGTGCAGGAATCCGCCGTGTAGGAACATGAAGGACACAAAAGCCAAACCCTGTTGAACCGGCGTGAAGTACACGGCGATTTCGGGATTCGTATACCGGGCGGGAACCAGGCCGTACGTAAAAAAGAAACGCTCGATTCCGGGCCCTTGCATGAGTTGAACGAGGAAAAGAAGGACATTGATCCCGATGAGAGTGTTGTTGACCACCGGATAATTCCTGGATTGGGTCGTGTCACGAATGGGGATCATGGCGTCTTAGGTCCCTTGGTTTGGGAGGCCCAGAATTCCAGGGAGAGAACCGCCATGAACCCTATTGCTGCGAGGGTGAAGGCAAGGCCCACTTCCCCGTTCCACTGAGAGGGCAGAAGATTGATCTCGGTCAGGGGAATGGTGTTCCCATGAAGGTCCAGGGTCGTCGCCAGGGTTTTTTTCCAGGGCCAGACTTTCCGTAAGGAACCGAGCATGAGTCCTAGCAGAAGGGCAATGGTCGCGTCGTGGTGTTTTCTTAAGAGCCAGCTCAAAAGACGGGAGAAGAATGTGATTCCGAACACTGCGCCTGCCGTGAAAACGGCCAATACAAGAAAGTTCCTCTCGTTCACCGCAGCAAGGACAAAGTGATACTTGCCGAGGAGGAGCAGGATAAAGGAACCGGAAATACCGGGCAGGATCATGGCGCAAATAGCC
>JAWOJI010000411.1:0-9279 GCA_046481735.1 Desulfatiglandales bacterium
ACCATGACGGTACAAAACGTCGATGAAGCTCTGCGCCTTCTCGAAGGGTCGGATTTGTACCTGGTTCTCACGGACATGAAGATGCCGGGCCTGAGCGGCATGGATCTGCTGGTGGAGTGCAAGAAGCGAAAGCCTGAACTCCCCGTGATCATGATGACGGCATATGGGACCATTGAGATGGCCGTCGAGGCGATGAGAAAGCAGGCTTACGATTACATCACGAAGCCCTTCCAGAATGAGGAGCTGAAGCTGACCATCAAGAAAGCCTTGGACAATTATCGCCTGGTCAAAGAGAACCGAAGGCTCAGCGAGGCTCTTTCCGATCGCCACCGCTACAGGAATATTATCGGAAAGAGCCGCCCCATGCTCCAGATCTACGATCTTGTCGACAAGGTGGCTCACTCCAAAGCCTCCGTGCTCATTACCGGCCCTTCCGGCACGGGAAAGGAGCTCGTCGCAAAAGCCATCCATTATGAAGGCCCCCGTAGGGAGCGGCCTTTCATCTCTGTAAATTGCGGGGCTTTGACCGAAACACTGCTTGAAAGCGAGCTTTTCGGTCACGAAAAGGGAGCCTTCACCGGCGCCGTCGCACTGAAAAAGGGGCGATTTGAACTGGCTGACGGAGGGACTCTTTTCCTTGACGAGGTTGGAGATATGCCTCCGGCGCTCCAGGTGAAACTCCTCAGGGTGCTTCAGGAAATGGAGTTCGAGAGGGTAGGTGGAACCAAGACGATCAAGGTGGATGTGCGGGTCCTTTCCGCCTCCAATCGGAACCTCAGAGAGGAGGTCGCAAGCGAGGTTTTTCGGGAAGATCTCTTTTACCGGCTCAACGTCATTCATATCGACGTTCCTTCCCTCCGCGAAAGAATGGAGGACATTCGTCTTTTGGTGAACCACTTCATGGAGAAGTATGGCAGGGAAGCAGGCAAGGAAAACCTTGAACTGAGCCCCGAGGCGTGGAAAGCCCTTTACGCCCATCCTTGGCCCGGAAACGTGAGAGAGCTCGAAAATGTCATTGAACGAGCCGTGGTGTTGAATTCCAGCGGGATCATTGAATTGAGAGACTTGCCGGTGGAATTTTCCCAAAACTCCGAAGAATTGGATCTGGAAGGCTTCATCCCACCGAGCGCCCATCTTCAGTCAACCCTCGAGGAAATCGAAGAAAAAATGATCCGCAGGGCTCTCAGGCACGCCGGCAACGTGCAATCCCACGCTGCTGAAAGGCTGGGTATTTCCAAAAGCCTGATACAACACAAAATGAGGAAGTACAACATCACCCTATGAGGGGGCCAAGAATTTGTACCATCAAAACGCCGGTTTTTTCAATGCGTTATACCATAGACTGGGACCAGAGCCATTTTTTGGTACAACATCTTGTACCTTCCAGGGGAAGCTTCCGACAGGACGGAACCGGTCAGGGAGGAAAAACAAACCAAAAAACAAAGAGTTACAAGAATTCGGTCAGGTTCCTTGTCTTTGGCAAAGCTTTTGCAAGGAATATGGGGCATCCAGAACACAAAACTTTAACTCTTTCCTCCTAATGGAAAAAGCCGCACCGAACAAACGGGGCGGCTTTTTTCGTTAGTAACCAAGTTTCCTCAGCGCCTTCGGGTCTCTGCTCCATTTCTTGTCCACTCTCACCACAAGGTCCAGGTAGACCTGAATGCCAAAAAACCCCTCCAGCTCCTCACGGGATTCCCGGCCGATCATCTTGATCATTTTACCCCCTTTGCCGATGAGGATACCCTTTTGAGATTCCGTCTCCACATGAATTCGCGCTGAAATCAAAAGAAGCCTCTTCTCCTGGGCCTCTTCCATGTGGGACACGGTTACTGCAACCGAGTAGGGCAATTCCTGTCTCGTGTGGAGGTAGATCTTCTCCCGGATCATTTCTGAGACCAGAAAGGTCTCGCTCTGATCCGTTTCCATGTCAGGGCTGAAAAAAGCAGGTCCCGGCCGAAGCATGGCGGTCAGTTCTTTCAGCAGCCGATCCACACCCTCCCCGCTCTGGGCCGAAACAGGGAGGATGGACTTGAAAGGGTGCAACCTTCTCAATTCGTCGATGATGGGCAGAAGCTTTTGCTTCTGTCCCTTGTCGATCTTGTTGATGATGAGGAGGGAAGGTCTTTTTGATTTCTTGAGACAGCCCAAAATCATGGGGAGCTCCGGCGGATAAGGCCGGGGCATCTCGACCATGACGGCAGTGATGTCCACTTCCTTGAAAACCGCCTGGGCTGAGGACACCATGCTTCTATGCAGAGGAGTCCTCGTCTTATGGATGCCCGGAGTATCCACAAAGGCCATCTGGAATCCCTCTCCGTGGAAAATGCCCACAATACGGTTTCGCGTGGTCTGGGGTTTGGGCGTGACAATGGCCACCTTCTTTCCCAGGATACGATTTAACAGGGTGGATTTCCCGACATTGGGTGGACCCACGAGAGCGATGAACCCGGAGAGAAATTTCATGCTGTTTCCACTCTGAAATGGCCCCGGGAAATGGAAGCATCCGGAAGGACACTTTCTACGATCGCGCCGGTTTTCACCTCCACATCCCGGACGCCGTGGTTTTTGAAACCCCTCATCAGAGGAATCTCTTTCGGGTGAACTATGAGCCTAATGCGCCCGACGTGTCCCCAAAGGGGAAGAGAAGATTCGATCCTTCGGTGATAAACTGCGGAGCGGACCATGTGGCCGAAGGCTTCGTGCCAGGGTCCGGCAACGATTTGCCCCCCGTCCGTCAATGAGGGCGATGCCATCAGTCCTATCCTAATCACGGGGATTGAGCTCCTTTCAAAACCAAGAACGCTCTCGCTGCAGACTCCCACAGCCTTCTCGAGGCTCCAGGGCTTGTAAGCTCCTCTTCGATACCAGTGGGACAGTTCGGTCCCCTGGATGACCACGGTTGGATAAAGTCTCACCATGTCAGGCCTGAGCTCAATAACCCGATCGACCGTGGCAAGGAACTTCTCCCTCGAATCTCCCGGAAGACCGGGCATGAGTTGAACGCCGATCTTGAACCCTTGTTCCCGGAGAAGCCGAAAAGACCGGAACGTGTCCTCTGCCGTGTGCTCCCTTTGGCTTGCCTCGAGGACGTCATCATCCATCGACTGCGCACCCAGTTCCACGGTTTTCACCCCCCATCGTTTGAGGAGCAAAAGCGTCTCCTCATCCAAGGCATCCGGCCTTGTGGAAAGTCTTATGGAATGGAGAATCCCGTTCTTGAGGTAAGGAGAAACGGCTTCCAGCAGTTCCCGCATTCTCTCCCTGGGGAGCCTTGTGAAGGTTCCGCCGTAGAAAGCAACTTCAGGATTTTCCGCTGAATCGAAATAAGGAGATCGAATGGCTTGTTCGATGATACCCGTTATGGTCGAAGGATGGATAGGTTCCGCTTTACGGGAAGTAATGGTTTCCTGGTCGCAGTAGACGCATCGGTGAGGGCACCCCTGAAAAGGGAGAAAAATAGGGACGATCAAAAGTTTGCCCGGTCCAAGGTCAGGCAAATTAAAGCCTCCCTTGCCGCCCGTTGTTCCGCCTCCTTTTTGCTCTTTCCCTCCCCCTCTGCAACGATCCTGCCTTGAATCTGGAGAGCCACCCTGAAGGTCTTGTCATGGGCAGGACCGCTGTCCCCCACCAGGAGATACTCAGGCCTGGTTTTGTAGGTTTCCTGGGTGAACTCCTGGAGTTCGCTCTTGAAATCCTCAACCAGCCCGCTCCCTCCAAGATCTTCAATGTGGTGGATCACCAGTTTCTCTATGATTTGCTTGGCCTCGGCAAACCCCCCATCCAGGTACACGGCCCCGAGCAAAGCCTCAAGAGTGTCGGCCAGGATTGAAGGCTTTTCTCTTCCGCCGGACGATTCTTCACCTTTGCCCAGGAGAAGATAAGCGCCCAAATCCAATTCCCTGGCCAGCTCGGAGAGGACCTTTTCGTTGACAACCGATGCCCGCCATTTGGAGAGCTGACCTTCCCTGGCCCCCCGGAATGCATTCATGAGTAGGTCGCTCACCGCAAGACCCAGAACCGCATCACCGAGAAATTCGAGCCTCTCGTTGTCCTTCATGTCGGCAGTTCCTGCTTCATTCACGTAGGAAGCATGTCTGAGGGATTCTTCCAGAAGTTCCGGCCTCGTGAAGTCGTGGCTCAGCTTCCGGGAAAGCTCCATCAAGTCCTTGTGTGAGCCGTTTTCGTCCATGCCATTGACCACCTAAGAGAGTTCCACTATAAAATCCGCCAGTTATCCAAGTCAAGGGAATCTTGGATAAGCATTTGCCGTTGATTTTTGCCCCTGACAAGGCTAAGAGAAAGAACTTCGCCCGTCTCTGCCTGGCAGCAGCCTTGTCCCTCGATGCAAAAGATCCGCTCCTCAAGGTGAACCCTCTTCTGAAGGCTCTTCTTGACCGAAGCCTCGCTCAGCTTCCCAAAACCTTGCGACCTTCACCGCTCATTCTTCGCTGAAGGAAAGGTCCGGAATTCTCGAAAAACGCATCGACATTGACAAGGAAACTTTAATTAGCTAAAATTAGCCATTCTTTGGATTACTCGTTGGATTCCAAGGGAGAAGGTATCAGTCGAAACCGCTGTTAAGAAAGGAAGACGCCCTGATGGATATCAAGAGAATAGCAGCAAAAGGATGCTTCTTGCTCGCAATCATTTTGGGTATAGCGCCGCTCGCCGGCGCAGAGAGCCTGGTATTGAAGGAACTGCACCTGAAAAACGGCACGGTAATGCAATGTGACATGGTTTGGAAAGGCCTCGGCGACTATGTCTGGTGCAGCCAGGGCGGGAACGTGACAGGCTACCCTGAAAGCGATGTGGACATGAAAAGGACCATCGAACTCCAAACCAGGGTTTCCGAACTGGTCAACCTGAGCCAAGTGCTCTTCGAAGAAGGCGACTGGAATGGAGCCATACGGGCCGCAACAGCCGCCCTCGACCTCGATCCGGAAAATGAGGTGGCCTACAACAACCGAGGCTACGCCATGGAACGGGCCGGTGATCTTCCTCAGGCTCTGGAAAATTATGAGTTGAGCTGCCGCATGGGAAATGAGCTTGCCTGCAATAACATGAAGAGATTGGATCCCTTCCGAAAGTGAGTCAGGACAGCTTCTCCCAGCATGACCAGGTGCAATCCCCGCCTCCCAGGTTGTGAAGATGGGGATCTCCCAAACAGGAATAGAGCAACCGTTCACGCGGTTCGCACACGAACCCCACCCGTTCCCGCCAAAGTGTGGAGAACATTCGCGTATCTGCCCATCTTGCACTTTGGGCACTCATACAGGAGTTCCTTGTTGGGCTTCTTGTTCAGGGTGGCTTCGAGACATTCCAGCTGCCTTTTCGGCATCAGGTAATCGCCGCAGACGTCACAGAAGTGTGCTTGTTCCCTGTAACCGTGAGACACCAGCAACAACCTCAACCCCGTCATAAAGCGTTGAAAGTCAACTCCCGACGGGCAGGAAAAGGTGCACTCCTTGCAGGCCCAACAATACCAAAGCGCCTCGTCGCCCATGAAGTCGGAGCTGAAACGCAACCGTTCCACCACACTTCTCGTGCACCGGTTCGGAACATACTCCCCGTAGAAATTCACCATAGGACAAACGGCCGAGCACTTTCCGCATTCCACGCACAGACGGAGGTTGTTGGCATCGATGAGGGCCTGAATCTCTTTTTTCAAGTCCGCGGCCTTATCCTCCTTTTTCTTCCCTGACGACTCCTGCATGTCTTTTCCCCTCTTTTGAGCCATTCACTCACCTCTGGTTTCCGATCATGGCCAAGATCTGCTCATCCGTGAATCCTGACATGCGAATTGCTCCGCTCAGACACGAAGCCGCGCAAAGACCACAACCCTTGCATTCGGCCGCATTCACCTTCGCAACCAACTCCCTCCCGTGCTCCGACGCCGCAAGATCGGACCAATCCACGGCCCCGAAAGGGCAAACTTTCAAGCACCGTCCACACGCCGAGCAGAGGGCAGGGTCCACTTCAGCGACAAAGGCGTCGCTCACCACGACTCCCGTTGCCATGGGAACGGCAGCCTTGGCCGCAGCTGCCAGAGCTTGGGCGATGCTCTCAGAGATTTCGGCCGGATACCGCGCACAACCCGCAACAAAGATGCCGTCTGCAGGGAATTCAACAGGGCGCAGTTTCTGGTGAGCTTCCAGGAAAAAACCGTCCATGCCCAGGGGGATCTTCATCATCTGAGACAGGACGCTGTTGTCCGCAGCCGGCACAAGCGGGGTGGTCAAAAGCACCAGATCCGCTTCCAATTCGATCTCTCCGCCCATAAGGGTATCCATAACCCGGACCCTCTCGGCCCGCCCGCCGTCCCCGCTCACCCGGGGAGGCTGCGTCTTGTCAAAGCGCACAAAGGTTACGCCTTTTTCAAGGGCGCGACGGTAGTAATCTTCGTAGAGCTTGCCTACAGCCATGACATCCCTGTGCAAAATCGTCACTTCGGCGCTAGGATTTGCCTCTTTCACCAGGATGGCGTTCTTCAGCGCCACGATACAGCAGAACCTGCCGCAGTAAGACCTTTCTTCGTTTCTCGCGCCGACACAACTGATCATCACCACCCGGTTGAACTTGTCATACCCGCCGCAACGACCCTCGAAATCAAGTTGGGTCATCACATTCTCGAGCCGACCGTATCCGAAGGCATCTTTGGGTTGGTGGACTTGCGCGCCGACTGCAACGATGATCGTGCCCACGTGCAATTGCCGGAGGTCATTGTCTTCATGGATCGTGGCTTCGAAATTACCCACAAACCCCTTCACCGACTTTAGCTCCGTCCTGAGATGGACCTGAATGTTGGGGTGCCTGAGAATCGAATCGATCAAGGGGTAGAGCAGTTCCGCTGCAGGCTGATGAGTGGGAAAAACTCTGTTGACAAAACGGACAAGACCGCCCAGTTCCTCCTTTTTTTCCACCAGTTCCACTCGGTAGCCCTGGTTGGCGAGGACCAGAGCCGCTGTGAGGCCTGAAATCCCGCCACCAAGGACCAGGGCCGCCTGCAGCACCGAAGTCGAAAGATCCTCTCGGGATTTGAGCAGGCTCACCTTTGCCACCCCCATGCGCACCAGATCCATCGCCTTCAGGGTGGCCTGATCAGGGTTATCCATATGCACCCAGGAGCAGTGTTCTCTCAGGTTGACAAACTCGAAGAGGTATTTGTTGAGCCCTGCCCTTTCACAGTTCTTGCGAAAGAGCGTTTCATGGGTTCGGGGCGTGCAGGAAGCCACAACGACCCTGTTTAGGCGGAGTTCCTTGATCTTGTTCGCAATGGTAGATAGACCGTCCTCGGAACAGGTGTAAAGGTTCCCCTCGGCACATGCCACACAAGGCAACGTCCGCGCATACTCTACCACTTTCGGCACGTTCACTATGCCGCCTATGTTGGTACCGCAGTGACAGACAAAAACGCCCACTCTCATCGTATCCGACATGGCACAATCCTTTCACATCAACGGGAGGCCAGGGCCTCGGCCGCCTTGGAAGCTGCCGCCGACGCTCTCACCACGGAATCCGGCACATCCATGGGAGACTGGCAAAAGCCGCAGGCAAAAATCCCTCTTCGGTTGGTTGCAAAGGGGTTGAGAAGGTCTTGCGATGGGGACACGAATCCAAAGCCATCCAGATCTATGCCGATTTTTTCCGCAACGCCGGCATTGGTCTCAGCCGGCATGAGGGCTTGGGAAAGGATGACCATATCGAATTCTCTTGTTTTCAGCTCCCGTGTGTTTGTATCCTCGTAATGAATGACGGGATTCAAGGTTTCTTCATTCTCCGTAATCCTGCCCGGCCTGGCCCGAATGTACTCTACTGAATACTCGGTTTTGGCCCGCTGGATGTAGTCCTGAAATCCTTTGCCCACAGCCCTCATGTCCATGTAGAAGATGGTCGACGAAAGTTCCGGATAGTGTTCGTGGGCCAGGATCGCTTCCTTGGTGGCGTGCATGCAGCATACGGCCGAGCAATACCGTTTATGGCGCACGTCTCTGGATCCCACACATTGGATAAAAGCCAGATTCCTGGGTTCCTTGCCGTCTGAGGGTCGCTTTACGTGCCCCATGGTAGGGCCTGAAGCACAGATCATTCTCTCGAACTGCATGGCTGTCAGGACGTTCTTTATTTTGCCCCAGCCATATTCACCCAGGCTTGAAACGTCGTACAGGTCAAACCCCGTGGCCATGATGACGGCGCCCACCTCAAGAAGGATTTCCCGGTCCTTTTGCCCGTACTCAATGGCCTTGGCTTTGCATGTCTTTTCGCATACACCGCACTTCTTTCCCATGAAGAGGCGGCAGTGATCCGGATCTATGACGTAGGTTGAAGGAACGGCCTGGGGAAAATATTTGTAGATGGCTTTCCTCTGTCCGAGACCTGCATTGAATTCATCCAAAACCTTGGTGGGGCACTTTGTGGCGCAATCGCCGCAGCCGACACATTTCTCTTCATCCACAAATCGGGCTTTTTTAATGATCCTGGCCTCGAATCGGCCCGCCTCTCCCTTGATCTCGGCCAGTTCGGAGTAAGTCAGGAGGGTGATGTTTTCGTGGTTTGCGCACTCGATCATCTTGGGCGCGAGAATGCACATGGCGCAGTCATTGGTGGGAAAGGTCTTGTCTAACTGTGCCATCCGGCCGCCGATGCTGGGTTTCTTTTCCACCAGGTACACCCTGGTTCCCATGTTGGCAAGATCAATGGACGCCTGAATGCCGGCAATACCACCGCCCAGAACGAGAACCGCTTTTTGATTCAATGTTAGATCCTCCTCTCCCTGCTCCTACAGGTCGTCAGGAATTTGCAGAAGTTTGATTATCAGCGCCGCACCTTGTTCTGTCAAGGCAAAAGGCTATGGGAACGCGCTGGATTTTACAGCATAACATCTTGAAATGCTGATCTTATTCAGTTCGGCGGGGTGAACGACATCCCAGCCCCTGCAATCGGCGCCCTTATTCTTGGAAAGCGCGAACCCCTTCTTGACAGCCAAAGGGATTGTGATACAAGTTCTTAAGCTTTGAATGACCCAATACGTTGATTGCGGAGCTTTCCTAGATGAACAAAGCCATTCTCTCCATTCTGGGGCGGGACCGCCCCGGCATTGTGGCCGCTGTTTCAAGGGCCTTGACTGAGCGGAACTGCAACATCGAAAACGTGAGTCAAACTATGCTCCAAAAAGAGTTTGCAGGCATCTTTATCGTGACCATGCCGCAGGAAATGTCAGCGGCCCAGTTGCACACCGCTATGTCATCGAGCTTGTCTTCCATGGATTTGCACATCTAC